>JBEGMG010000106.1:0-3145 GCA_041183165.1 Actinomycetota bacterium
GGTCCCGTGAGCACTTTCCTGACGCGAGGCATCCACGGGCGTGGGTGCCTCGCGTGATCTCCGGTGGCAGGATGCGGGCATGACCTCCACTCTCCGACGTGTCGCCGCCACCGCCCTCGCCCTAGGTCTCGTAGTCGTGCCGCTCACCGCGTGCTCAGGCAACCAGAATCAGAACCAGAACAATCAGAACCAGAACCAGAACAACCAGAACCAGAATCAGAACGACCAGCAGCAGAACCAGAACCAGAACCAGAACCAGAACCAGAACGACCAGCAGCAGAACCAGTAGCCGCGCGGGTCAGCCGTCGACCGAAACACCCGCGAATCGGCGACGCGGCACTGGACTGAAGCTCTCCGCCTAGCGCTTGGCGTCGGCGAGTACCTGCTGGCTGGCGAAGCGGCCGGGTGCACCGATGACGCAGCCGCCCGGATGGGTGCCCGACCCGCACTGGTAGTAGCCGCGGATCGGCGTGCGGTAGTCGCTGTAGCCCGGAGCGGGCCGGAAGAAGTACATCTGGTGGGGGAAGAACTCCCCGGCGTAGATGTTGCCCTCCGATAGGCCCGTCTTGGCCTCGATGGTCTCGGGCGTGACGATCTCGCGCTGCAGGACGAGGTCGTTGAAGTTGGGGAAGAAGCGCTGCATGGTGGCCTGCACGCGGTCAGCCATGTTCTCTGCCTGCGCGTCCCAGGTGCTGTCCTTGAGCTTGTACGGCGTATACATCACGTAGCACGACATGACGTGCTTGCCGGGGGGAGCCATGTCGGGATCGATGAAGGACTGGATCGACGCATCGATGTAGGGATGCTCGCTGTACCAGCCGTACTTCGCTGCATCGTAGGCGCGCTCCATGTATTCCACGCTCGGTGCGACATTGATGAAGCCGCCGTACTGGTCGGTGCGGTCGCCGAGCGCGGGGTAGTACGGGATGCCATCGAGGGCGAAGTTGACCTTGGACGTGATGCCCTGGAAGCGGAAGCGCTGGATCGTGTCGACGAGATCGGCGGGCAGCTCGCGGGGATCGGCGATCTGCAGGAAGGTGCGGCGGGGATCGAGTGAACTCGAGACGACGGGAGCGCGGAACTCCGTGCCGTCGTCGAGTACGACGCCGCGCACCTCTCCGCCTTCGGTGATGAGGCTGGAGACGCGGGAGTCGAGGCGGATCTCCGCGCCGTACGCCGTCGCCGCGCGGGCGAGCACCTGGGTGAAGCCGCCGTTGCCACCCTTGTGGAAGGACCACGACCCCATGAGGCCGTCGTGCTCGCCCATGGAGAGGTAGAGCCAGTTCATGCCCGTGCCGGGAGACATCGGCCCGAGCTTGATGCCGACGCACGCGGCCGAGCAGATCGTGGCCTTGATGATGTCGGACTCGAGATAGTCGTCGACGAAGTCGGAGATGCTCCCGGTGAGCAGGCGGACGGTATCGTGCAGGAGCTTCTTGTCGGCGTTGCCCAGGTGCTTGACCAGCCACGCCATGCGATCGGCGTCTGCGGGGTCGTCGCTGAAGAGATTGGGCGGGATGCTGTCGAAGAGCGGGCGGATGAACTGCTTGACCCTCGCCGTGTCGTGCTCGAAGCGCTCCATGCCATCGACGTCGGCCTTGGAGTGGCGGGCGATTTCCTGGCGGTTGACCGCGGCGTCCGGGCCCATGAGGAAGTAGTCGCCGTTGTCCATCGGCGCGAAGTGGGAGCGCATGTAGAGGGGCATGAAGCCGAAGCGCACGAGGTCGAGCTCCTGGATGATCTCGGGCCGGAGCAGGCTCAGGGCGTAGGAGAAGGTCGTGAAGCTGAAGCCCGGGCGCAGTTCCTCGGTGATGGCCGCACCGCCGACGAGGTGGCGCTGCTCGAGCACGAGCACCCGCTGACCGGCCTTCGCGAGGTAGGCGGCGTGGGTGAGGCCGTTGTGGCCCGCACCGATGACGATCGCGTCGTAGCCGTGTGTGTCGCTCATGTCAGGCCGTCTTCCTCTCGGGGTTGTAGAACGGCAGGGTTGTCACGGTGGCGCGCACGTTGATGTATTCGTGATTGACCGTCTGCTCGATGAAGACCTCGGTGCCCGGCTCGGCGTACTTGGGCTTGACGCGGGCGATGCCGATGTGGCGCTGCAGCACGGGGGAGTACATGAAGCTCGTGGCATAGCCGATGCGCTTGTCCTTGTCGTTGTAGATCATCGTCTCCCAGCCGACCGGGATCTCATCGGGCACGGGGACGACGCCGCGGCTGTCGTAGAGGTTGTAGTAGTCCTGCCAGGCCACGGTGATGCCTACCGTGCGCCAGCGCGAGGTGCCGTCCATGCGCTCGCGGATGATGGCGTCACGGCCGATGAAGGGCCGGGAGGGGTCGTCGATGCCCTTGAGCAACCAGCCGAGCCCGAGCTCGTCCGGCGTAAAGCGTTCGTGCTCGTTGAAGGCGTAGCGGCTGGAGCTGAACTCCACGTGGATGAGGGGTAGGCCCGCTTCGATGCGCGTCATGCCCAGGGCTTCCTCGCCGTAGGGGCGCATGCCGTGGGGTCGTCCGGCATCCAGGAGGGCGTCGAGGACCCGCAGCGCATCTGCAGCGGGAATGAGCATCTCGTAGCCCAGGTCGCCGCTGAATCCGGTGCGACTCACGGTCACTGGCGTCTCGGCGATCTTGGTCTCGGCGAACCCGAAGTAGCGGAGCTCAGAGATGTCCGGCGTCAAGGCCTCGAGGATGGCGCGCGATCGCGGGCCCTGGATGGCCAGGGAGGCGTAGTCCTCGCTGCAGTCGACGATCTCAACGTCGAATGGCCGCGCGAGCTGGCGGAAGTAGCCCATGTTGGGCTCGGCTGCAGTGAGCAGGAACTCGTCAGAGGAGTAGCGGAAGATCACGCCGTCCTCCATGACGTAGCCCGCGTCATCGCACCAGATGGTGTACTGCGCACGGCCAGGCTTGAGCGTGCGGATATCGCGCGCGAAGACGTAGGAGCAGAAGCGCTCGGCGTCGCGGCCCCGGATCCAGTACTTGTTTAGGGGAGAGGTGTCGAAGAGACCGGCCGCATTGCGCACGCCGAAGTACTCGTGCTTGCTCGACAGGTCGTAGCGGATCGCGGAGAGGTACCCCGCCCAGTTGCCCCACGCCTGCGTCTGGCTCAGCTCGGCCAGCCGGGCGTGGAAGGGGGTCTGCTTGA
>JBEGMG010000107.1:0-8949 GCA_041183165.1 Actinomycetota bacterium
TCCGAGCATCGGGCGGTCCTCTCGAGCGCGACCACAAGTATCCTCGCCGGCATGTCACCCCGGGCCTGGTCTGCGCCCGTGCGTGAGCTGGCCACGACCACCGTGATGACGTGCTGGTCCCAGACGGGGCTCCCCTCCGAGCATCTCGGCCCCATCCTCGAGGGCGTATGGCGAGCCTCTTCGTGGAGCGAAGCCACCGGGTCGGCACGACAGTTGCTCCAACAAGCCCCCATCCCAAGGGATGCGTATCGGATGGCTCGGAGCAGGAAGTTCGATACCTTTGCGCGCCTCGTCCAACCCCATGTGACGGGCGCCGTACTCGACGTGGGCGCCGGGGGTCCGGACCTACTCGAGCGCGTGTCGGCGGATGTCCGCGTCGCCACGGACATCTTCGTTGCTGATCGCGAGGCGCCCGGAATTCGCCACGTGGTTCAGGCCGTGCCGCATGCACTGCCCTTCGACGACGCGGCATTCGACGCCGTACTCATGACGGGTATGGCGCATCATCTTGAGGCCCACGACCGCCAGCGCCTGCTACACGACGTACATCGCTGCCTGAGGCCCGGTGGCCGCGTAGTGCTGATTGAAGAGTCGTTTTCGGACGCCACGGGGTGCGGGGTCCCGGCTGAACCGTCGATGCGGGAGTTGAGCACGGGCTTTGACGACCTATCGCGGGACGATCGGTTCGCATTCCTGCAGTTCACGGACTGGTGGGGCAACCGTGTGATGAAGGGCAGCGACGACATACCGCTGCCCATGACGTTCCTCGACACTGAAGGCTGGGACGCGCTCTTAGCGGATGCGGGATTTCAGGGGATCCGCATCGAACGCCTGGGCCTCATGTCGGGGGGTGGCCATCTCGCCACACCTAGGGCACTCATCGTCGCGGCCCGATCCTGATGCTGCCTGCAGGCGTGCTCGACGACCTCACCATCGCCGTCGCGGAGCGCAACGGCTGGCCCGAGGGCGGAGCGTCAGGCCTGCGGGCCTGGCTGGGTCTGCCCGCTGAGCTCGGTGCACCGACTCCCTACGACCTCGCCACGGCGTTCCACGACCTGCCACCCCGCCAAGCGCACAGGTCCCTCGTCATTGCCACCGACTACCGCTCAGGTTCGACGCTCCTTGCCGAAAGCCTCACCGGTGCTGGTGGATACGGCGTACCGCTCGAGTACCTCCAACGCGGGGCAAGGGAGCGACGGTTCGCGCGATTTGCCACGCACTCCCCAGGGCATTACCTGGCCAACGTCATCCAGCGGCGGACCTCGAGCAGCGGAGTCTTTGGCATCAAGCTCTTCTGGCCCGAAGCTTCGGCCGTCCAGCAGTTGCCCGACCCCACCGTCATCTGGCTTCGCCGAGGCGACGTCGTTGCCCAGGCCGTTTCCACGTGGACTGCGCTGGTGACCGGCGTGTGGCGCTCTGCGGCCTCTGTCGAAAGCGACGTTCCCTATGATCGCGCACGCCTCACCGCTCTGGTTGGGATGCATTGGCACCATGACATGAGCTGGAAGCAAGCCCTCGCGGACACGACGGTCATCGAGGCTTCCTACGAGCATCTCGCCGCAGACCCCACGGGAGAAACTGAAGCGATCATCTCTGCTCTCAAGCGCAGGGGCATGCCGCCCGAGGGTCCGGTCCCCGAGCCTCGACTGGCACGTCAGGCCAGTCCGCGGTCCCGTGCGCTGGCTGAACGCCTTGCCGAGGATGTCCTCAACGGCCACTGGGACGGCCGGCTCGGCTCCTAGAATCCCCGAGTGACGCCCGAGGAGCAGCGGATTCCAGTGGGCATGACGACGGCGAGCCTCATCACCGTGGCGTGTGCCAGCGTGATGATCGCCAGCTTCCAGTACGTCGTTGTGGCTATGCAAGTCGACTTCGGCTTCTCCAGTGATAGCGCAAACGCCCTGACATTCATGCCGTTGGCCGCCTCGTTGCTGGTTGTCTTCATCGCAGGGTCACTTGCCGACCGATGGCGCCCTCGCCCCGTGTTGATGTGCGCCATCTGCTCTTTCATCGCCGGGGCCGTCCTCGTTGCCCTTGCACCGAATATCGGTGTGGTCACGCTCGGTCGGATGCTGGACGGCGTCGGCGGCGTGACCATGGCGATCGTCGCCGTATCCGTCATCAACGCCGAGGTCACCGAGCCTCGATCGCGGGCGAAGGTCTTCAGCTTCTACGCTGCCGTCACACCCGCGGCCTTCATCGTGGCTCCCCCCGTGACGGCGCTGCTCGTGGAACACGTGGGGTGGCGAGCGGGAATGCTTCCCGCGATCGCCCTCGGACTCCTCGCGCTGCTCGCCACCGTCAGGTTCATGCCAGGAAAGCGGGACCCCTACCCTCAGGCGCAGCCCCGAGGCTCTTCACCGGAGCTTGTCACTCCGTTCCTCGCAGGCTTGGCGCTCGCGGGAGTAGGACTTGGAGTCACCGGTCTTCCGGTGAGCTCTGCACTCTCTGCGACATCCCTGCTCGTCGCCGCCGGGTCCCTGCTCACCCTCATCGTGCTGATGCATCGGCTGCCCTCCCCTACGCTCAATCTGCGCTGGTGCCGAGGGCTCGGCATGCCCCTTCTCCTCGCAGCGCTGGTCGTAGCCGCGATGCCGAACCTCTTCTTCTATACGAATCTGCTGCTGCAATACCGGTATGGGGCAGCGCTTCACGTCATTGCGCTGCTGCTGATCATCACTCAAGTCACCGCCGTCGGAGGGAGCCTGCTTTCCGGACCCGTGAGCGCTCGGATCGGACCCGCGCAGGCAGCGGCACTCGGCCTCTTCATCTGCGGAGCCCTCCGCATGACCACGATGTTCGTCACGACCGATTCCCCCATTTGGGTCCCCGTCGTGGCCCTCGCGGCGAGTTCCGCCCCGGCCGCGTTCCTCATCGGCCCCATCACGAACAGTCTGCTCTCCCGAGCGCCCCGGGATGACTCGGGCGTCGGCGCATCGGTGAACAAGGCGACGTGGACCTTGGGCAGCGTCCTAGGAGGGGCACTCATTGGCGCCCTGACATTCGGCGCATTCCAGTCCAAGCTCGCAGAACTCCTCAGCATCGATGGCATGCCTCTCGGCCAAGCACAGATCATCGCCGAGGAGATACGCAACGGTGCCGCTGTCGCCCAGGTAGCGGTCAATATCGCCGAACCTGTCGCACGCGACGACCTTCTCAACCAAGGCATGGCCCTGACCTCGGCGCAGGTCTACGCGTACTCGGTGATGGGCCTGATCTCCGGCCTCATCACGCTGGGTGCCGCGATCCTCATGGTGTTGTACGTACGGCGTTCTCGATCAGTTCGGGACAACGACGACAAGGATCGCGCACGCCCGACCAGATGATTGTCCCGCCCTAGGGGCACGCAGGCGGCGCTAGCGCGGGCTGCTTCGGCTCGATGAGATCCCCCGAGCTCTGGCCGCGCAGGCGCCGCCCCACCCAAGGAGCGAAGTGCCGGCGCGCCCACCGAGCATGTCCCGCTGCGCGATGGAGAGGTCCTCCGGAATCCGTGAGCGGCTGTGGAGTTCGCCAGGTGTCATCCCCCACTCCAAGCGCCTCCGCAGCAGCTCGCGCCGCCAGCGCGTGACCCGCGGGAGAGAGGTGCAGCCGATCCTCGTCCCAGAAGGTGTCATCGTCGAAGGCTGCGCACCCCCAGAACTCCACGACTCGGCATCCGTATTGCTGCGCGATGGCGAGGGTCGCAGCGTTTGCCGCCGCGATGCGACCGCTCACGCTGCTCATCACTTTCGAACGCCGCGAGGGATCGCCGAAGGCGACGAGGACGACGTCTGCCCCGGATCCTCGAAGCGCGATGACGGCGTTCTCCAGCGATGTCATGGCCGAGTGGAGGTCGTAGGAGCGGCGCAGGGTGTCGTTGACCCCGGCAGCGATGGTGACAAGATCCGGATTCAGCGCGAGAGCTTGTGGGACCTGCTCGTCAACCACCTGTCCCAGGAGACGACCCCGGATAGCGAGGTTCGCGTACAGCAGGTCGGGGTTGATGGCCTGCAGTTGGCAGGCGAGCCGGTCGGCCCAGCCACGATGGCGCCCATCGGGACCGGTCTCATCCATCAGCCCTTCGGTGAAGCTGTCGCCCAGGGCGACGTAGCGCGACCACATCCCCGGGGCCTAGGAGGCAGGAGCGGCGTCCGCCGGCTTCGCCGTCGCGAACGTGCGGCTGGCCCGGCGGAACCACAGCACCAGAGCGATGATGCCGATGATGATCTGCGGCAGATAGGACGCCATGCGCCAGACGACATCGGCTGCCTGGGCGACGGTGCCCGACACTCCCATGCTCTGCAGGAGCGCGATCATGAGCGCATCGGTGGTGCCCAGCCCACCCGGAGTGATGGGGACCATGAGCATGATCTGGCTGGTGGCGAAGGCCGCGAACGCCGTGAGCGGAGAGGTGCCGTCCGCGCTGTCCCACCCCTCCACACCGCGCAGCGAGGCGTAGAAGATCGCGAACTGCGTGAGGATGACAGCCAGTTGCGCGATGGTGAGGAAGAGCCAGCGACGACGGAGTACGTCGTACATATCGCCGCGGAACTTCGAGATCGGCTGCACGAGGTCGAGGTCCTTGAGCTTGGCCACGTGCTTGCGCAGCGGGTTGATGAGTTTGTTGCCGAGATTGCCGATGGCCACGGCCAGCTTGGGGCTGCGCATGATGAGGACGAATCCCACGATGACCACCACCAGGATGCCCAGCCCCAGCGGCGCCACCCAGTTGTAGCTGCTGTTGCCGCCCTCGATGCTCAGCGCCGCGACGCCGAGGATGGGCAGTCCGAGGCTGACGAAGATGCTCCACAGACCGACCGCAGTGATCGCTGCCGTGGCCGCCGAACCAGGAATTCGATACGTCGCGAGCATGGCGTACTGCACGGCAAGTCCGAAGGCCCCGCCTGCCGGCACCCCGTTGGAGATCGCGAACGCAGCCTGGTTGACCTGCTGCGATGGCCAGTACTTCAGCCCCGGCGTCGCTGCCATGAAGGGGAAGCCGTACGCGACCAGGTAGAGCAGGACGGTGACACCGATGATGATGAGGGCCACGGTTGTCATGTCGGCGAGCTCGGCGAATGCCGCCTGGTAGCCGGAGCCGGTGACCTGCGGGATGACCTTCCAGAAGATGAGCACGATGAAGATGAGGCCGATGATCCCCAGGATGATCGACTTCTTCTTGTCGAGCGCAGCCGTCGGCGGCGCGGACGCATCGGCAGCGGTGGGGGGCGTCCCTGCCCCCGGAGTCTCGGACGTGTCGCTCACAGGCCCTCCCTATCGGCTGAGACCCTAGCCCCTCCGGCGCGTCCTGTGAGCCGCGGCCGCCCGGGCCCGACCTCGGGGCCTGCCCATCCGGGGGTGGGTGTCAGGCGCCTCCTGCGCCATTGACAGGATGACCGCCATGCGTCTCGACCACGTCTCGTACGCCTGTGCACCCGGTGAGCTCGCCGAGGTGGTCCAGCGGATCGGCTCAGAGTTGGGCGCCGCATTCGTCGATGGAGGCATCCACCCGTCCTTCGGCACCCGCAACTTCACTCTCCCCCTCGCCAACGGCGTCTACGTCGAGGTCGTCGCCGCGCTCGATCACCCGGCAGCCGACAAGGCGCCGTTCGGTCGTGCCGTGCGTCGTCGCGCCGACGAGGGGGGCGGCTGGCTGGGATGGGTCGTCGCTGTCGATGACATCGCACCCGTCGAGGAGCGCCTGGGCCGCGCGAGTGTGAATGGACATCGCATCCGACCCGACGGCCAGGAACTGCGCTGGCGTCAGATCGGCGTCCTCGATCTGATCGACGATCCGCAGCTGCCCTACTTCATCCAATGGCAGTCGCAGGAATGCCATCCCGCTCGCGACGGTGGCCCTGTCGAGCTCACCTCGATCGAAATCAATGGCGATGCCGAGACGCTGGGTGCCTGGCTGGCTTCCAATGACGCCCCCGTCTCGCAGATCACCTGGGTCAGCGACGATGAGCCCGGAATCGTGGCCTGCGGATTCATGACACCCCGGGGATTCGTCCGCGTCGACTAGACGGCGTCCGCTACGGTCGCGACATGAGCGACACCTCCCCCACCACGACCGCCGAGCCGACTCCCGTCGACGACAGCGGCGGTGCCCCCGGTGATTTCGGAGTTCCCCCGACACTGAAGACCTGGGCTGGCATCACCTGGCGCGTGCTCGTCATCCTCGCCGGGTTCGCCGTCCTCTTCTTCCTCATGGGGCAGATCTCGATCGTCCTCATCGCGCTCTTCCTGGCGGCGTTCTTCACCGCCCTCGCGTCGCCCATCATGGGATTCCTCCAGAAGCGCGCCCACCTGCACAAGGCCATTGCCATGGTGCTGGCGATCGTCATCATCGGCGTCGCAGTGGTACTCGTGCTCTACATCGTGGTCAACTCGATCATCAACGAGGCACCTGATCTGTCGCAGTCCGTACAGCAGTCGATGAGCGAGCTCCAGAAGTGGGCGTCAGGGCCACCGCTCAACCTCTCGAGCAACGACTTCCAGGGCTACGTCACCCAGGTCGAGAACTGGGGCAAGAACTTCGCCCTCGACATCGGGTCGTCGGCCCTCGGATCGGTCGGGGACCTCGTGCTCGGGGGATCCGTCTTCATCTTCGGCGTCATCTTCTTCATGATGTCGCCCGGACCGATCTGGCAGTGGGTCATCAGCTGGATGCCCACCCGGTCGCGCCCCTACGTCAATACCTCGGGGGAACTCGCCTGGGACTCGCTCTCCGGCTACACCCGAGGGGTCGTCATCGTCGCCCTCTGCGACTCGATCCTGGTCTTCATTGGCCTGACGATCCTCCAGGTGCCCATGGCTCCAGCCCTGGCAGCAATCGTGTTCTTCGGCGCCTTTATCCCGGTCATCGGGGCGCCGATCGCCACGTTCTTCGCCGCGATCGTCGCGCTCGCCGAGCGGGGGCCGATCATCGCGCTGCTCACCATCGGACTCACCGTGCTGGTGGGGTCCTTCGACGGCGACGTCCTGCAGCCACTGGTCATGGGCAAGGCGGTCAGCCTCAACCCCCTGGCGATCATCATCCTCATCGCGATGGGTTCGATCCTGCTCGGCATCATCGGTGCCCTCGTGGCCGTGCCGATCGGTGCAGCGGTCTACCGCGTCCTCAAGTACCTCACCAACCGAGACCCGGAGCACCCGCTCCCTGGCCACGATCCACCCGACCCCGATCCACCTGCACCAGCGTCCACTGGCGATGCAACGGCTACCAGCGGGGCAGCGACTTCCCAGGGTTGAGGATCCCGCGGGGATCCAGCGCCTCCTTGATGCGCATGTGCATGTCTCGCGCGGGCTCATCGAGCTCCTCGGCGAGTGCCCTGCGCTTGAGCAGGCCCACGCCGTGCTCACCCGTCACGGTTCCCCCATGTCGCAGGGCGACGTCGAGGATGTCGTCGAAGGCCGCCAGCCCTCTGGCTGCGGCGTCGGCATCCCCTCGGGGGGTGACGATCGTGGGGTGCAGGTTGCCATCGCCCGCAGGGCCGAACGTGCCGATGAGGACGTCATGGCGCTCGGCGATCGCCTCGATCTCCGCGACGACGGGCGCCAGGGCCGTCCGAGGGACGGCCACGTCGTCCAGCAGCCAGTCGCCCTTCGCCTCCAGGGCCTGAATCGCCATGCGCCGGGCCCCCAGCAGCATCTCGGCCTGCTCGGCATCCTCGGACCGGTAGGCCTCGACTGCGCCCGCCGCCTCGCAAGCACGCAGGATGGCCTCAGCTTCGGCCACTGCCGCATCACCCGGCAGGTCGGACTGCGCGATGAGCAGCGCTCCCGCGTCGACCGGCAACCCAGAGGGCCTCCACTCCTCCACGGCCCGCATCGTCGTGCGGTCGAGCATCTCGAGCAGGCTCGGCGTGGCCGTGGACATGATGGCTTCGACCGCGCGCCCTGCGTCTGCCACGGAGTCGAAGAGTGCCACTGTCGTCGTGGCCTGCGGAGGAAGCGGGCGCAGGCGCAATCTCGCCATCGTGACGATCCCCAGCGTCCCCTCGCTGCCGACGATGAGGCCCGCGAGGTCGTAGCCCGCCACCCCCTTGACGGTGCGCCGACCTATGCGAGTGATCCTTCCGTCAGCGAGCACGACCTCCAGGCCGAGTACCGCATCGCGCGTCACGCCGTACTTCACGCAGCACAGCCCACCCGCGTTGGTGTTGACGTTGCCACCGATCGAGCAGAAGTCCTTGCTCGCTGGATCCGGCGCGTACCACAGGCCATAGTCCTTGACGTACTCGCGCAGCTCGGTGTTGAAGATGCCGGGCTCGGTCTCGACGTAGCCGTTCGCCACGTCGACCTCGTGCACCGAGCGCATGCGCTCAAGGCACACGACGAGGCTTCCATCGATCGCATTCGAGCCGCCGGTCAGGCCGGATCCCGCACCACGGGGAACCACGGGGACTCGGTGCTCGTAGGCCGCGGCGATGACGGCGCTCACCTGCTGCGCATTCCGAGGGAACACGGCCGCGAAGGGCTCTCCGAACTCCGTACCGAGTGATCGGTCCGCGGAGTAGGACCGGAGGATGTCGGGATCGGTGACGATGTCACCAGGGTCCATGGCGGCGCCTGCCGCAGAGAGGACGGCGTCTTCGGGGGTCACGCGCAGCCCCGCACCACGGCAGCGATGGTGTCGATAGCAAGGCTCGTCGCGGGCGACGGATACGCACTGGGCCTCTGATTGACCATGATGGCGAAGCTACGCCACTGTCCGTCCTTACCCTGCGTGATCCCGGCCAGCGTGGAAACGCCCGTGAGGCTGCCGGTCTTGGCCGCGACATCACCGCGCGCGCACGAGGCCGGCGGCGAGGCGAAGCGGTTCACCAGCGTGCCGGTGCGCCCGGCCACCGGCAGTCCGTCGATGAGTGCGTCGAGGGCCGGCGTCTCCACCGCGATATCCAGGACATGCGTCAGGGACTCCGCCGTGAGGCGGTTGCGACCCGACAGCCCGCTGCCGTCGACCAG
>JBEGMG010000108.1:0-10525 GCA_041183165.1 Actinomycetota bacterium
GGACCTGGGCGCCGCGCCAATGAGGCACGCTCACCACGCGCCGCGGCCTTCGCAGCACCCTTACCGCTGCCTCCGCGACCTCCTCCGCGGTCACCGGGCGCAGGCCGGTGAAGGTCATTGCCACCGCTGGATCGTCGATGACCTCGGTGATCATCGGAGTGAGCATCCCGTCCGGGCACAGCACCGTGAATCGAATTCCCGTGACGCCTTGGGCGCGCAACTCTCCTTCGAGCCCGAGGGTGAAGGACAGCACACCCGCCTTGGTCGCGGCGTAGACGCACTCCCCCGGCACCGGCACCCAGGAGGCCAGCGATCCCACGTTGATGACATGGCCGCGGCCGTGGCCACCCTCACGCTCGCGCATGACCTCGACGGCCGCTCTCGTGCCATGGATCACACCCAGCAGGTTGACCGCGACCACGGATGCGATCGCATCGTCCGACTGGGTCGCTGCATCGCCCGCGCCGAGGATCCCAGCGTTGTTGATCCATACATCCGGCTGCACCGCTCGGGCAAGCGCACGGCACGCATCCGCATCACGCACGTCGAGGTGCACATCCGCGCCGGAGACATCGGTGGCGATGACGTCATAGCCAGAGAGACGAAGTCGCTCGACGAGAGCGGCTCCGAGACCTCGCCCCGCGCCGGTGACGACAGCGCGCGGCCTGACATCACCTGTCATCAGACGACCGCCGTGACGCCCTTGCCGAGCACCACGATGCCGCCCTCGCTCACGGTGTAGAGCTCGCGGTCGCGCTCGATGTCGACACCGATCTGCGCGCCGTCAGGGACGATGACGTTCTTGTCGAGGATGGCGTGGCGGATCACGGCATTGCGCCCGATGCGCACCCCCGGGAGGATCACCGAGCCCTCGATATAGGCACCCGCCTGCACCTGGACGTCGAAGGCGACGACCGAGCCCCGCACATGCGCCCCTGAGATGATCGAGCCGGTCCCCACCATGGACTCGTGCGCATTGCCCCCCTCCACGAACTTCGCAGGCGGCAGCGTGAGGTGGTTGGTGAGGATCGGCCAGCGACGGTTGTAGAGGTTGAAGATCGGGTGCACGGAGACCAGATCCATATGTGCGTCGTGGTAGGCGTCCAGGGTCCCCACATCGCGCCAGTAGCCGCGATCGCGATCCGTCGCCCCCGGCACCTCGTTGAGCGCGAAGTCGTAGACGCAGGCTCGGCCCTGATCGACGAGCATCGGGATGATGTTGCCGCCCATGTCATGCACGGAGCCCTCCTCGGCGGCGTCCGCGCGAAGCGTCTCGATGAGGGCATCGGTCGTGAAGATGTAGTTGCCCATCGAGACGTATGACTCGTCCTCGGCTCCGGGAATGCCGGGTGGATCGGCGGGCTTCTCGAGGAAGCGCCGGATGCGCACGCCATCCTCGGCTGTGTCGATGACGCCGAACTGGTGGGCGAGCGCACGCGGCTGGCGGATACCCGCCACCGTCACCGCCGCGCCCGAGTCGATGTGCGCCTGGACCATCTGCATCGGGTCCATGCGGTAGACGTGGTCGGCCCCGAATACGGCGACGTAGTCAGGGCGCTCGTCGTTGATGAGGTTGAGGCTCTGGAAGATGGCGTCCGCGCTGCCCGTGAACCATCGGGGCCCGAGCCGCTGCTGGGCAGGGACCGCGGTGACGTAGTCGCCCAGGAGTGGCGAAAGGCGCCACGTGGTCGTGATGTGCCGATCGAGGGAGTGCGACTTGTACTGCGTGAGGACAGCCACACGTCGCAGGCCGGAGTTGATCAGATTGGACAGGGCGAAGTCGATCAGCCGGTAACTGCCACCGAAGGGGACGGCGGGCTTGGCCCGATCAGCTGTGAGCGGCATGAGGCGCTTGCCCGCACCTCCGGCGAGCACGATTCCCAGGACGTGCGGGCCTGCTTCCACGTCCGTCAGCCTAGACCTCGGGGTCACTCGGCGCAGGCCCTACGCTGCACCCGTGAAGGTCGGCATTCTCACCCGCGAGTGGCCCCCCGATATCTACGGGGGAGCGGGCGTCCACGTGCGCGAGTTGGCGGCCCACCTGCGCCCACTCGTCGACGTCGATGTGCACTGCTTCGGGCCGCCGCGACTGGACGCGGAGGCCCATGCCGTCCCAGCCGAACTCACAGGGGCCAACGCCGCCCTCCAGACGCTCGGGGTCGATCTGGAGATGGTGCGCGACACCGCAGGGGTGGACCTGCTGCACTCGCACACCTGGTATGCCAATCTCGCCGGCCACGTCGGAGGGCTGCTCCACGGCGTCCCGCATGTCATCACCGCGCACTCACTCGAGCCTCTCCGTCCCTGGAAGATCGAGCAGTTGGGTGGCGGCTACCGCGTGAGCTCATGGGTCGAGGCGACGGCGTACTCCCACGCTCAGGCGATCATCGCGGTGAGCGAGGGGATGCGTCGCGACATCCTTGCGGCGTACCCGCAGGTGGACGCCTCCCGCGTGCACGTGGTGCACAACGGCATCGACACCGAGGCCTACCAGCCGGACAGATCTGTCGACGCTCTCGAGCGATACGGCATACCCCTCGATCGGCCCTATGTCCTCTTCGTCGGCCGCATCACGCGACAGAAGGGCCTCGCGCACCTGCTCGCTGCCGCGCGCGCATTCGACCAGGGCACCGTGCTCGTCCTGTGCGCGAGTTCACCTGACACACCGGAGATCGGCGAGGAGATCGCGCACGCAGTCGAGGTGCTGAGGGCCGAGCGCGGTGCTGATTCGGTCATCTGGATCGAGGAGCAGGCCTCGCTCGACGATGTACGACAACTCCTCACCCACGCCCGCGTCTTCGCCTGCCCATCGGTCTACGAGCCTCTCGGCATCGTCAACCTCGAGGCGATGGCCTGCGAGGCGCCCGTCGTCGCCAGCGCGGTAGGCGGAATCCCCGAGGTCGTCGTCGACGGCGTCACCGGCCTCCTCGTGCCCTACGACGCTGAGGATCCCCGCGCGCTCGACATCGGCTTGGCCGAGGCCATTAACTCACTCGTTGCCGATCCGGCACGCGCCAAGGCCATGGGTGTCGCGGGTCGCGCGCGCGCTATCGCGGAGTTCGATTGGGACGCCATCGCGCGCCGCACCGTTGATGTCTACCGCGCCGCCGAGGAGGCGATGCGGGCGTGACAACCCCCGCTCCGGCCGCGCACGACTCACGGCGGCTCCTCATCGGCTACGCCCTCCTCCTCACCGGGACGGTGCTCTTCGCCCTCAACGGCACAGTGGTCAAGTCGATCCTGCTCAGCGGGGTCTCCGCGACAACCCTGTCGGAGACCCGAGCCATGGGCGCCTTCGTCATCCTCTTCGCCGTGGTCGCGATCACCCGCCCGCAGGCTCTGCGGATCCGCCGGGGCGAGTGGAAGCTGCTTCTCGCCTACGGCGTCATCGGCGTCGCGATGACGCAATTCCTCTACTTCGTGGCAATCGAGCGCATGCCCATCGGCATCGCGTTGATCATCGAGTTCACGGCTCCCATCTGGATCGTCCTCTGGGTGCGCTTCGGTCGCCGCCAGGCTGTGCGCGGCACGGTGTGGGTCGGGCTGCTCCTCGCCGTCATCGGCCTGTCGCTGGTTGCCCAGGTGTGGCGGGGCTTCACTCTCAACGGCCTCGGGGTCGCGGCCGCGTTCGGTGCCGCCATCGCACTCGCCCTGTTCTACATCCTCGGCGAGCACCAGCAGCAGGGCGACAACGCGCGCGACGCCCTCTCACTGACCATGTGGGGCATGGGCGGCGCGGCCCTCTTCTGGGTCGTCGTACCCCCGTGGTCCCTATCCGCATGGGGTGCCTACGCCGGCATGAGCGAGCCTCTCGCCGGCGTCGGGCCGCAGGTCCCCCTCTGGATGCTCACCACCTGGATGGTGGTGATGGGGACCGTGATCCCCTTCGTCCTCGCCATGAAAGCCCTGACCTACATCACCGCGGCGCAGGCATCGATCATCGGCATGACCGAGCCCCTCATCGCATCGATCATCGCCTGGATCGCACTGTCCGAGGTGCTCACGCCACTCCAGATCGCGGGCGGTGCCATCGTCCTCGTCGGCGTCTACCTCGCGGAGCGCTCGCGGTGAGCGCTCCCGATCCCATCGAACCGCTCGGCACGGTCACTGTGCCGCCATCGTCGACCCGCACCCAGGCGATCGGCGCCGTGATGTACCTCGTCGCGGCGTTCCTCTTCGCGCTCAACGGCAGCGTTGCCAAGGCCCAGATCGAGGCAGGCCTCAGCGCGGCGCAGGTGACGGAGATCCGCACCCTGGGGTGTGCGGTGCTGCTGCTCGCCTTCCTTGCCATCACCAAACCCGCTTCCCTTCGCGTGCGCAGGTCGGAGATCCCCTTCCTCCTGCTCTTCGGAGTTCTGGCCTACGCGATGACACCTTTCCTCTTCTTCCTCAGTGTCGAGCTCCTCCCCGTCGCTATCGCCGCACTGCTTGCCTTCCTCGCGCCCGTGCTCGTCGCTCTCTGGCTTCGCTTCGTCAAGAAGGAGCCGGTGGGCAAGGGCATCTGGGTGGCGCTCGTCCTCGTCGTCGGCGGACTGCTCTTGGTCTCGCAGGTGTGGTCGGGGATGACACTCAGTGCGCTGGGCGTCTTCTACGGCCTTCTCACCGCAGCGGCGCTCGCGGCGTACCTCCTCCTCGGAGAGGAGGGTGCACGCCGTCGCGATGTGATGAGCCTTGCCTTCTGGGGCTTCGCCATCGCGACGGTGACCTGGAGCATCCTCGCGCCGTGGTGGGCATTCCCCTGGGATCTCCTCGGCACCACGACGTCGATGTTCGACGGCGCGGTTACCGGCATCCCGGTATGGTCGCTCGTCGCGCTCATGATCGTGGTGTCCGTCGTGCCCTTCGTGCTCGTGCTCATGTCACTGCAGCGCATCGGAGCCCAGCGCGGCGGCATCCTCGGCACCACTGAGCCGATCTGGGCGGCGCTCATTGCCTTCGTGCTCCTCGGCGAGATCATCACGCCCGTCCAGGGCCTGGGCGGGCTCATCGTGCTGGCCGGCGTGATCGTCGCCGAACTCTCATCGCAGCGCGCTCACCGCGAGGGCGCACTCACGCGCTGACACTGGTCGCTCGGCTAATGTCGTTCCATGGCGGTCACGCGCAGGGGGGTGCTGTCCGCGGGCATGGGCATTGCAGGCCTCGCCGTCGCTGGTTGCTCCGCATCCCCGACCACCGGCGGCAGACCGCTCCCCGTGTCGGGCGTGCCAGCACCACCGGACTCTCCCAACCTGCTCGTGATCTTCAGCGACGACCACCGCGCAGACCATCTTGGGCTCACCGGTGAGGTCCCCTTCCTCCAGACACCTGCCCTCGACGCGCTCGCGAGCGAGGGGGTGCGCTTCGATCGCGCCTACGTCACCACCGCGCTGTGTAGCCCTTCGCGAGCCACCCTCCTCACCGGCCAGTACGCCTCGCGGCACGGCGTACAGAACAACCTCTCCTCCTGGATCCCCGGCACGCCCAGCTTCTTCGATTCGCTCGCCGCTGCGGGCTATCGCTGCGCCTACATCGGCAAGTGGCACATGCCGGGCGAACTACCCGACCTGCCAGGCGTCGACCGCTTCATCACCTTCACGATCGAGGAAGGTCAGGGCGTCTATCACGACTGTCCACTCATCATCGACGGAGTGGAGACCCCAAGACCCGGCACATATGTGAGCACCGACCTCACCGACTTCGCGCTGCAGTGGCTGGCCGAGGACGATGACCGCCCCTTCTGCCTCGTCGTGGCGCACAAAGCCGTGCACCATGAGTTCGAGCCTCCCGCGGACCTGCTCGGCACCTATGACGACGTCGAGATCGATCTGCCCGACGAGGCCTTCACCTACCAGACGCTCCTCGATCGCAATGTGTGGGAGGGCACGGCCGGGCGCCTCCAGACCAGTTACCGGCGGTACTGCGAGACGCTGCTGGGGATGGATCGCGAGATCGGCCGACTCCTCGAGGGAATCGACGACAACACAGCGGTCATCTACACCAGCGACAATGGCTACTCGTGGGGCGAGCACGTGCTCACCGGGAAGCGATGGGCCTACGACGACAACATCAAGGTGCCGTTCATCGTGCGCTGGCCCGATGGAGTCGCATCGCCAGGCGCCGTCATCGACGAGCCCGTGCTCAATGCCGATATCGCGCCTACCCTTCTCGACATCGCAGGCGTGCCGATTCCTGCATCCATGCAGGGTCGCAGCATCGCGCCCCTGATCAAGGGCGAGCCCGTCGAGTGGCGTGACGATGTCTTCTACGAGTACTTCGCCGACTTCCCCTATCAGGTACCGCCCTCCCAGGCTGTGCGGACAGATCGCTGGCTCTACATCGAATACGACCGCGGACTGCCACCCGAGCTCTACGACACCCTGACGGACCCGGAGCAGCGCACCAATCTCGCCGAGGAGCCCGCCTACTCCGCGACGCGCCAGGGTCTCAGCCAGCGCCTGGCCGATCTGCGCAGGGAGTACACATGAGCGAGACGGTCCTCACTCCCACCCGCACCCGGACGTGGTCAGTCTTTGCACCCGCACTCATCTCCGCTGCCAGTCTCGTCGTCATCGACGTGCTCCTGGGGACGCTGGTCGACCGACCATGGGGGCCGGCGTACCCGCTCTCAATGGACGCACTGGTGCTCGCACGCATGGGACCGCTCTTCTTCTCCGGCCTCATCGTCTGGCCTGCCATGCGTGCCCGAGGTGCGACACCGACGCAGGCCGCGCTCGGCATCATGGCGACACCGTTGATCTTCGCCGTCATCAGCGGGTGGCGTGCAGCCACGTTCTTCCCCCCGCTCGAGGCGGCCTACTACGCGACGAATCCGATAGTCGTCGGCGCCATCGGCGCCCAGGTGTCGAGTGCGGGAGTTGGTGCACTTGTCTACGGCCTGTGGCGAGCACGCGACTGGCGCACGGGATGGTCCTGGGGGCCCGTGGTGGCGATTGTCGCCGGGACCGCAGTCACCACCATCGCCGTCATCTGGGATGGCGGGCAGCACCTCTTCTATCCGTGGGTTCTGCTCTACGGCCGTCTCTTCGGCTAGCCGCCCGGCGATTGTGCGGCTGCGTGCGAGTGTGGCTGATCAGCGCTGGCTCGAAATCGGCGCGGATCCCCCTGGTCGACTCGCGTCAGACGATGTTGCGCTCGGGTCTCAACTCACCACTGGCGAATCGCTCGACGTCCAGCGGGCTCACATCGATGAAGGGATCCCGCCCGAGGTAGATATCGCGCAGGATCTCGCCGACCGCCGGCCCCTGTAGGAAGCCATGTCCGGAGAAACCGGTGGCGTAGAGGAAGCGTGCGACCGTGCGCGACTCCCCCAGGAGCGCGTTGTGGTCGGGGGTCACCTCGTAGAGACCAGCCCAGCCGCTGCGCACGCCCAGGTCGAGGAGGCCGGGGGCACGGTGCTCGGCGAGTTCGGCCAGCCGCTCGGGGAAGTCCGCGTCGCGCCCGATATCGAAGCCCGGCTCGGCATCTTTGCGCGAGAAGCCGGTGAGGATTCCGGGACCCTCGCGGTGCCAGTAGAGGCTCGTCGCGTAGTCAATGGTGAAAGCAGTGTCGAAGGGTTCGGCGAGAGGTTCGGTGATGAGCAGCTCGCGCTTGTACGGAGTCACGGGGAGATCGACACCGACGTACGCCGCGATCTCCGGCGACCAGGCGCCCGCGCAGTCGATGACGCAGCCGGTCGCCACGTCGCCATCGGTGGTCTGCACCGAGGTGATCTCGCCGCCGGAGGCGGCAATGCCGGTGACCGCAACTCCCGTGCGTACCGTCGCTCCGAGGCGACGGGCACCCGTGGCGTAGCCGAGGACGACGGACTCCGGCGTGCAATGGCCATCCTGGGGCGACCACGCCGCAGCGAGCACTCCCTCGGGATCGAGCAGGGGTGAGAGTCGGCAGGCCTCCTCGACATCAACCATGCGCGACTCCACGCCGAGGGAGTTCTGCAGCGCGACGGATGCGGTGAAGAGCTCGACGTCCTCGGGTCGGGTGAGCACGAAGAGGTAGCCGCTGCGGTGCAGGTCGATCTCCTGCCCGGGACGCTGAGGGAAGTCGGCGAAGAGGTCGAGCGAGCGCTTGCCGAGCATGATGTTGAGCTCGTCCGAGAAGTTGGCCCGCACCCCACCGGCCGCCTTGGAGGTGGATCCGCCGGAGAGTTCCCCGCGCTCGAGGAGGACGACACCGACGCCTGCCTCGGCGAGGTGGAAGGCGGCTGAGGCCCCCATGACGCCACCGCCCACGACGACGACATCTGAAGCCGCAGGCAGGCTCACAGTCGGAAGTCGGGATCGAAGGGCAGCTCCGCGACGTCCATCTGAGCCTTCTGCAGTTTGCCGCTGTAGTCCCAGTTCATGGACTGCCAGCGAGTGAACTGATCGAGGACCCAGATGCCGCTCTGACGGGAGCCGTTGCCGCTGAGGCCGTTGCCACCGAAGGGCAGGTGCGCCTCGGCACCGGACGTCGAGTTGTTGACCGACATCATCCCCGCTGAGATGCCCTGTCGGAAACGCCAGACCGACTTCGGATCCGAGGTGTAGATGGCACTCGACAGGCCGTAGCCGTGGCCGTTGGCAAGCTCGATCGCCTCATCCAGGGTGTCGAAGACACCCATGGTGACGAGGGGACCGAAGGTCTCGGTGTCGTAGAGGGTGTCGCCCGGGCGCACACCGTCGACGATCGTCGGGTGCGCGAACCATCCCCCATCAGGATCGCCGATAAAGCCTGCGCGCGGATTGTGCGATGTGATGCGGCCGACTCCGGTGGACCCATAGACGGTCTGATGGTCCTGGATGAGGCCGAGGTGCTTCTCATGCGTGAGCAGGTACTTCTCATCGATCATCGGGCCGTAGAGCACGGCCTCGAAGGGATCTCCGATCACAGCGTTCTCCACCGCGTGCACGTAGCGCTCGCGCACAGTGTCGTAGATGTCGCGGTGCACCCACAGGGTGCCGAGAGAAGTGCAGCGCTGACCGGCCGTGCCGAAGCCGGCAAAGAGGGCGCCTTCTACGACGAGATCGATATCGGCGTCAGGCATGACGACCATGGGGTTCTTGCCACCCAGCTCGAGACACGGGGACTGCAGATGGCGACCCGCGAGCTCGCTGAGCCGACGGCCCACCTCGGTGGAGCCTGTGAAGCCGACCTTCTGCACGAGTCGCTGCTGCAGGGCTGACTCAAGACCGTCGTACGTCGCCGGTCCATCGGCGATAACCAGCTTGAGCACATCGCGTGGCACACCACCGGCGTAGAAGATCTCCACCATCGCCTTGGCGATCGCTGCAGTCTGCTCTGCAGGCTTCCAGACGATCGTGTTGCCGGTGACGAGCGCGGGGATGATGTACCAGGAGGGCACGGCCGCCGGGAAGTTGCCCGCTGTGATGATCATCGCCGTGCCGACCGGCACACGGAAGGTGAAGAGCTGCTTGTCGGGCATCTCGCTCGGGATCGTCTGGCCGTAGAGCCGCCGGCCCTCGCCGAGGAAGAAGTCGCAGGTGTCGATGACCTCCTGCACGTCGCCCAGCGCCTCGGCGTACACCTTGCCCATCTCGCGCGTGACCAGGCGGGACAGGGCCTCCTTGTTAGCCTCGAAGAGGCGCCCTACCTGCGCGATCACGCGCCCGCGCGCGGGAGCCGGCACCGCGGCCCAGCCAGCCTGCGCCGCATGGGCGGCCTCGCATGCGGCGAGGACATCGGCACTCGTCGCGAGCGGCACCTCGGTGACGACATCATCGAATCGGGCGGGGTTGCGCGAGGTATAGGTGGACATGGGCCTGATCCTCCCACTCGCTCCCGGTCATCCCGAGGGAGCCTGCCCGGGAGTGCATCTGACAGGGTTGCCTCGTGAGCGAGCAGCGCACCGTCGGCACAGCGATCCTGGAATTCCTGGCCGCGCAGGGTGTGGACGTGGCGTTCGGCCTGCCCGGCGTACACAACCTTGCCTTCTGGTCTGCAGAGCCCGACAGCGGCGGCTTGGCCGACGCGCCGGGCCGCACCGTGCGGATCGTGGGGGTGCGACACGAGCAGGCCTGCGTGTACGCCGCAGACGGCTACGCACGCGCGACGGGTCGCCTCGGCGTTGCCCTGACGACGACCGGGCCGGGTGCGATCAATGCCCTGGCCGCCTTCGGTGAGGCCGCGGTGAGCGGGGTGCCCGTGCTGCTCATCTCCAGCGACGTCTCCACTGCACTGCGCTCACCCGACGGGCCGCGCGGGATCCTGCATGAGATGGGTGACCAGGCCGCACCCTTCGCTGCGTTGGGCCGTCCCGCGCGCACGGTGGCTTCGGCCGATGAGGCACTCGCGGCCGTCGCCGAGGCCATGGCGCTCACGCTCTCGGCACCGCGCGGACCGGCGTACATCGGCATCCCCTCCGACATCCTCAACGCTCCGTGGAACGGGTCGCTGCCCCCTCTCCCACCAACGCAGGTGCCGGCACCCGCATCGGACCAGGCCGCAGACCTCGCCGGCCTAGTGGCCAAGTCGCCGCGCATCGTCATCTGGTCGGGCGGTGGTGTCTCGCAATCGGGCCCCGCGGGCG
>JBEGMG010000109.1:0-4529 GCA_041183165.1 Actinomycetota bacterium
CGTGCGCTCGTCGACCTGCTCACCTTCTACCGAGACGTGCTCGTACTCCAGATGGATGCTGGAGTGCCGCTTGTCAATGACGAGATGCGGACTCAACTCAGCCAGGAGGCCTCCGCAAGCACTTCCGCGGATACGGGTCGGCGACTGGATGCGATCGAGCGCGGTCGACTCGCGGTGCAGGCCAACGGTGCGTTGCCACTGGTGCTCGAGTCGATGCTGGTGGAGGTCAAGGACCCGCTCGTGCGGGTCCGCTAGGAGTTCGCGGCGCGCTTGAGGCCGTGCGTGTAGGCAGTGAGCCCCTCGAGTGCAGGAGCGAGGACCTCGTCGGTGCCGCGTGCGATGTCCGGGGCGGCGAGCATGGTCGCTGAGGCCGCAATAAGGCGCTCGTACGTCGCGCAGCCGGTCGTGAGTCTCTCGCGCACTTCCACGGCGGCCGACGTAGCGGCGGCTTCCGCCTGGGTGCCGGCCATCTCGATGCGGATGCCGTGAAGCACGACGAGTCGATCGACGAGTGCGTGGAGCTGTGGCGCGGCCTCGAGGTCGGCGCGACGTAGGTCGGCAGCAGCATCAGGGTGCAGTCGCTCGATGGCGGGAATGACCTGTGCGAGCTGCAGGCGCAGCGAAGTGAGTCTTTGTGCTTGCTCCGCGCCGATCGCATGAGCGGGGATAGCTGCAGGTGCGGATGGGATGGCGTCAACGCGCGGAGGAGGCGGTAGCTGCGCGCGCTTGCGGCGCGCCACCGCTGCTACGACCCCACCGCCAGCGGCAAGGGCAACCCACACCCATGCGGGGCCATAGACCCCGGAGGTCGCCGCGGTGCTCTCGATGATGATGTCGAGCACGCCAAGGGTGCCTGCGACCCCCGCCACGGCCACGCCTCCGGTGACCTCGTTGTCGAGCGTGCGTTGTCGCCGCTGATGTCGCCTCAGGGCGCGCTGCTGCTCGGCAAGACGCCGATCGTGCTCGACCTGCAGGGCCCGAGCCTGGGCACTGGGGCGTTGCGCCCGTGCCTGCCTCCAGGCATCGACGACATCCATGCCGCGGGAGATGCCAGCCTGCACGACGCGGGCGAACTGATCGCGATCGCTGGCCATGCCTCCACGTTACGCCGCGCCCGCCCCGCATGGCATCCGCGCCTACTGCGCACGTAGCCTCGCCATGTGCGAGGCATGGGCGGGCGAGTGGGGATCCTGGCGGCCGTGGCACTGACCCTCGGCGCCTGCGGTCCGGCGTCTTCTGCCCCCGCCCCGACACCCACCTACACGCCCTCTGCTCCCGCACCTGACCTCGCCCGGTTCTACGAGCAGCAGCTCGCCTGGACTGACTGCGAAGGGTACGAGTGCGCCTCGCTCGAGGTGCCGGTGGACTACGCGGAACCCGGCGGGCCGACCCTCGAGATCGCCGTGCTGCGCAGTCCCGCTGCAGGAGACGCGCGTGGCTCCCTGGTGGTCAACCCCGGCGGGCCCGGCTCCAGCGGGCGCGAGTACGCCCGGGCTACTTCCGCCATCGTCACTGAAGCGGTCCATGAGTCCTTTGACATCGTGGGGTTCGATCCGCGGGGAGTCGGGGAGTCGGCGCCCGTGGACTGCGCTGACGACGCTGCCTTCGACACGCTCATCTCTATCGACAGCACTCCCGACGAACCCTCGGAGGTGTCCGCACTCGAACGCGCGAGCACGCTGCTCGACTGCACCGCACCGGTCGACGGACTCGTGGATCACATGTCCACAGCCGACGCCGCACGCGACCTCGACGTCCTGCGGGCTGCGCTTGGCCAGGAACGGCTGGACTACCTCGGGGTCTCCTATGGCACCCATCTGGGTGCGACGTACGCCGCACTCTTCCCCGAGCGCGTCGGCCGCTTCGTGCTGGATGGCCCTCTGCCGGCGGATCTTGACGCCGAGGAGTTGACGCTCGGCCAAGCCCGTGGATTCGAGGACTCGCTTCGCCGCTTCGTGGAGTACTGCGCGGCCGAGGGTGACTGCCCGCTGGGCGACGATCCGGATTCAGCAGTGGGGATGGCACGCCTTCGCGCACTTCTCGACGGACTCGATGCCGCGCCTGCGTCCACGAGCGATCCGCAACGTCCGCTGACCGAGGCTGCGGCAACCTACGCGATCCTGATGTCGCTCTATCGCGTGGACGACCGTCCGCAGTTGCGTGATGCCCTCGCATCGCTCGCAGCCGGCGATGGCACTCCGCTTCAGCGCATGCTCGACGAGCGCAGCGGGCGCGAGGCCGATGGCTCCTACCGCGACAATGCATTCGATGCGTTCTATGCGGTCTCCTGTCGTGACCGGGCTGCACCTCCTGACATCGAGCAGTCCATCGATCGACTGTCCGCGGCCGCACCTTTCCTCGGTGAATACCTCGCCTGGGGCAATCTGCCGTGCGCCACGACAGAGGCCGTCGCGCCTGCGGAGCCTGTGGGTCCGGCGCCCACCATCCTCGTCGTGGCCACCACGCACGATCCGGCCACACCGTTTGCGTGGGCCGAACTCCTCGTGGCGCAATTGGGCGATGCCGTCCTGCTCGTGCGCGAAGGCGATGGGCACACGGGCTACCGCGAGGGCTCGATCTGCACCGATAGGGCGGTGGATGCCTTTCTCCTCGACGGTGCGCTGCCCGAGCCGGGCACCGTCTGCGACTAGGGTCGGCCCATGTCGTACGCCGCTCCGCAGGGCCCCGTCGCACCCGGGATCGACGTGCGCTCCGACACCGTCACGCATCCGACTCCCGCGATGCGCAGCGCGATGGCCGAGGCCCCGGTGGGGGACGACGTCTTCGGCGATGACCCGACCATCCTCGCCCTAGAGGCCCGAGCAGCGGCATTGCTGGGCAAGGAGGCTGCGCTCTTCGTCCCCTCGGGCACCATGGGCAATCTCGTGAGCCTGATGGCACATGTGCCACGCGGCGGCGAGGTCATCGCGCCAGCGGAGTCGCACATCTTCAACGACGAAGCGGCCAACTACGCGGTCGTCGTCGGTGCGGGCTTGCGCCCGATCTCCGAGACCCCCGATGGCGAGATGCCTATCGATGCCGTCCTCGACGCGATCCAGGATTCCGGCGATCCGCACTGCCCGATCACGAGCCTGGTCGTCGTGGAGAACTGCCACGCCCACACCATGAGCCGTCCGATCACGCCCGCCTACATGGCGCATCTGCGCGCCGCGTTGCCGGCGGACCTGCCCATCCATATCGACGGCGCCCGACTCTTCAACGCCGCGGTGGCACTCGACGTACCCGTGGCGGACCTGGTCCGCGACGCCGACTCCGCGACCTTCTGCCTGAGCAAGGGGCTCTGTGCGCCCGTCGGAAGCGTGGTCGTCGGATCGGCGGAGTTCATCTGGCGGGCGCGACGTGCGCGCAAACTGCTAGGCGGTGGACTCCGCCAAGCGGGTGTCCTTGCCGCCGCGGGTCTCATCGCGCTCGAGGACGGCCCCGACGGCACCGTCAAGCGCCTGGCGCAGGACCACCGCCGCGCGCGAGTGCTCGCCGAGGGCCTGTGCGAGCAGGAGGGCATCGTCTCGCCCGGTCACCTCGCACAGCCCGAAGGCACCCTGCTCGATCCCAAGCGCGTCACGACCAACTTCGTGCTCTTCGCTGTCGACGGCGGGCCTGCGCGGCGCGCGGCGTACCTCTCGGCGCTGCGTGAGCGGGGCGTCGGCATGGTCGCCTATCCGCACGGCCAGGTGCGCGCGGTGACGCACCGGGGCATCGAGGACGCGGATATCGAGGCGATTCTCGCGGCGAGCGCGGAGTCCCTCGCCGCTACTCGGTGAATTCGACTACACCGTGAGTGCGACCACTGCGCCCAGGGCCAGTGCGACCCCTCCCCACTGCACGCGTGACATCCGCTCCTTGAGCAGGAAGTGCGCGATGAGCAGTGTCGTGGCGGGGTAGAGCGAGCCGATCACGGCGACAACGCCCAGTTCACCGTCCTGAGCTGCAAGCTGGAAGAGCCCGTTGGCCAGGGCATCGAGTGCGCCCGCGCCGATGGCGAACACCCAGGGGTAGGGCCGCCAGGGCCCCAGGCCATGACGACGCAGGAGGTATGCCGTCACGACGATCATGCCCAGCGTCGACCACCAGCGGCTTATCGTCGCCGCCCAGACGCCGGAGCCCTCGGGAGCCACTCCCAGCGCGGTGAGGAAGAGACCGATGGTGAGGCCGGCGGCAGCGGAGAGCAGGAGTGCTCTCGGCGTGATGCGGGCGTGCTGCCCCGACTCGCGACTGACCAGCACGACAGCTACGAGGGCGAGGGCAGCACCGATGACGAAGGGCACGGTCAGCGGCTCGCCGCGAAAGACGCCGACGATGACCGGCACCGCAGCGCCACCGATCGCCGTGAGTGGCGAGACGATACCCATGGGCCCGAGAGCCAGGGCGGCGTAGAGCAGGACCATGCCGAGAGTCGCGAATACGGCGGTGACGACCGAGAGGAGGATCACCTCGCGTGAGATGGTGCCCGGCACTATGAAGAGCGCGAAAAGGGTGAGGATGAGGGCACCTGCCGGGTAGTTGACGGC
>JBEGMG010000110.1:0-4763 GCA_041183165.1 Actinomycetota bacterium
TTTATGGTCGCACCCCTGCCTGAGGACGCCGGCTTCGACGAGCTCTTCGCCGCCTGGCGCTCCGCCTCCGCTGACTTCCTCGATCTGGTGACGCCGCTGTCACAGGCGGAGTGGGACGCTCCCACCGCACTTCCCGGCTGGAGTGTGGGCGACGTCGTCGCGCACGTCGGCTGGATCGAGGGCATGCTCATCGGTGAGTTCGATCCCCCGCATGAGCCCGATTGGTCCGCGCTTCCGCACGTCGTCAGCGACTTCGGCAAGATCACCGAGGTCCCTGTCGACCTGCGCCGATCGTGGGCTCGCGAGGCGGTCCTCATCGAGCTCGCCGACCGCATCGCGCGTCGCACGGCCGAACTCGAGGCGGGTCCGCGTGACGCGACCCGAGAGGTGATGGGGCCGCTTGGCGCTGCACCCCTTGGCCGCGTGCTGCGCATGCGCAGCCTCGACACCTGGGTGCACGAGCAGGACATCCGCGATGCCCTCGGCCGGCCCGGTCACCTCGACACCCCGGGGGCGCAAGCCACGGCCGCGCAGTTGCTCCCCGGCCTGGGCAAGGTGTGGGCCAAGCTCGCGGGCGCACAGCCGGGCCAGGTGCTGGACTTACGTGTCACTGGACCGGGGATTGAGGGCGGCGCCATCGTGTCGGTGGGCGAGGACGGTCGCGCACGCATGGTCGGTGATGACCTCCTGGATCAGGCGGGTGCGGCAACCGTGACGCTCACGATGTCGTGGCCGGCCTACCTCGCCCTGTCGTGCGGCCGTGGGGACGCGCAGCCCTGGCGCGAGGGGGTGAGTGTCTCCGGGGATCAGGAGCTGGCAGCACGCACACTCGATCACTTCCGCGTGATGATCTGAGCG
The DNA here is from genome assembly GCA_041183165.1 of Actinomycetota bacterium. Lineage (GTDB taxonomy): Bacteria > Actinomycetota > Actinomycetes > S36-B12 > S36-B12 > Mxb001. Next base: position 859 of record JBEGMG010000110.1, read on the forward strand.
CGTCGCACGCTGCACGAGCCACATCGGACTCTTCAGCGGCGGTCGCCAAGAGCCGGGAAGGCCTCGCGCCACTCCTGCGAGCGACCGGGGTCGACATCGGCGAAGACGATCTCCTCGGCGTCACCTGCCTCGGCGATGACATTGCCCTGTGGGTCGACCACGATCGAGTGGCCCCCCAGGGTGATGTCGGCATGGCTACCGACGCCGTTGCATGCCACCACCCAGGCCAGGTTCTCGATCGCTCGGGCTCGGGCGAGCACCCTCCAGTGCTCGATGCGCGGCACGGGCCACCCCGACGCCAGGAGGAAGGTCGTCGCACCGGCGTCCACCAGCCCGCGGAACATCTCAGGGAAACGCAGGTCGTAGCACGTGGCGAGGCCCGTGTGTCCGAGTGGAGTCTCAGCGACGACGAGTGCGTCACCGGCTGACATGAGGGTCCGTTCCCCTGTCTCGAAGCCGAAGAGGTGGCGCTTGCGGTAGGTGGCGACCACTTCGCCGCTTGGTCCGATGAGAACGGCGGTGTTGAAGGTGCGCCCATCTGGGAGGCGCTCGGCGTAGGACCCGGCGTGCACCCATGTGCCGGCCTTGGCGGCCATGGCTTGCACGCTCTGCAGGACGGGCGAGTCCAGTGGTGCAGCCACCTCGCGGGCGAGGGGCAGGTCGAAGGCCCCGGAGATCCAGAGTTCGGGGAGCACGGCGATATCGGCCTGAGGGAGCGCGTCGCCGAGCATTCCCAGCACGCGCTCGATGCGATCGGGCACGGATTCGCGCGCATCGGATGAGACCTGCAGGAGGGCGACGCGGCTCATGGCGTAAGGCTAGGCGGTAGCGATCAGGGGCCCTGCTTCGACCGCTCATCGAGGGTGGCCAGACGAGCGTTGTACGCCGTGAGCTCGGCATCGCCGTCGCGGTCGGCCTGGCGGTCTCTGCGCCGGGCTTCACGCTCGTCAGAGCGCATCCACTGCCATGCCACCATGAGGATCATGAAGAGCATGGGGATCTCGCTGATGCCCCATGCGATCTGGCCGCCGAACTTGGTGTCGGCGAGTGGATCCGTCACCCAATCCGGTCGGACGATCCCGTACCAGTCCTGAGCGAGGGGCTGCGACCCCATCATGATGATCACGGCAAAGAAGCCGTGCACGCCGACCATCATCAGGATGAGGCCGAATCGAGCCCAGTAGGGCAGCGGCTTGGGCACCGGGTCGACGCCCATGACGATCCAGGCGAAGAGGTAGCCCGATGCGATGAAGTGCATCTGCATGCTGAGGTGCCCGATATGGCTGCCCATGAGCCAGGCCATGAGCGGTGTGAAGTAGAGCGCGAACATGCTGAGGCTGAAGACGGTGAAGACGAAGAAGGGATTCGTCACGATCTTGGCCGCCGGTGAGTGCAGACCCCACACGATCCACTCGCGCAGGCCCCATCGACCGGTCGTAGAGGGCTTGAGTGCGCGCAGTGCCAGGGTGAAGGGGCCGCCGAGCACCAGGAACATCGGCGCGAGCATCGACATGGTCATGTGCTGCACCATGTGCAGCCCGAGCGAGACCTGGGCGTAGAGGGAGATGCCGGCATTCGTCGTCCAGATGACGAGGGAGATGCCCAGCAGCCAGAAGATCGTGCGATTGATCGGCCAGCGGTCCCCGCGTTGGTGCAGGGTGATCACGCCGGCGACGTAGAGCGCGGCTGCTGCGAGGCACGCCACGAAGAAGAGCGGCTCGAGCTGGAAGCCGAAGATCACCGACGCCGCGGTGGGTGCGTCGGGATAGGGCGACCCAAGCAGGGACTCGCCGTATGTGGGGAGGAGTGACTCCACCCGCGGGTAGGGGCTCACGGCGAGGGCGACCCCGAGCCCGAAGGCGACGACGATGAGGCAGACCTCAAGGGCGATGACCTTGAGGAAGGCTGCCCGCTGGCTGTCACCGTCGAGAGCCGGCAGCAGGCGACGCCGGATCGCCGCCGCGATGAGCACGAGGACGACGAGGATGAGGATCTTGGCAGCGGTGACCCGGCCGTAGTCGGTGGTGACGAGCTGATCCACGGTGTCCAAGCGTGTGTAGGCGTTGGCCGCCCCTGTGGCCGCAAGGATGATCACGCTCACCAGCGCCGCAAGACCGAAGCGCTGCGCAGCCGTGCGCAGGGCTCCGGGCGTCGCGAAGCCCTCGTCACGGCGCAGGCCGTGGACGACGAGCACGATGAGCCCGCCGATCCAGACGGTCGCTGCAGCCGCGTGCGCAATCGCTGAGGTGAGCGCCAGCGCATGATCACCGAGACCCGCGCCGTGTCCCGCGAGCGCGGGAAGTGACACCGCCGCGATCGCGAGCACAGACCACACGGCGGATACGCCGAGTGTCGAGGTGAAGAGGGCGCCGACGGAGATGATCGCGGCGAGCATGGCCATGACGGCGAGGGCGCGCGTCTGCGGCACCTCCCACGCGTACGTCGCAGCGACGTCGGGGCTCATGGCGCGGTCCAATCCGACGCCGAGGATCTCGGCGAGCAGGAAGAACATCTGCAGGAGGGCGAGCACTGCCCAGATCCCGGAGGTGATGACGGCACGCGTGAGATCACGTCTCCCCGTGGGCGAGACGACGCCGCCCTTTCCCTGCGGATCGAGGAATGCCGCCCCGATGAGCCAGCCGACGGTGAGTGCTCCAGCGAGGAGCGTGAGCATGCGCAGGATCGGCAGCCCCCAGCCCACGACCGGACCGGGGTCGGGCAGTCCGGGGGTCGAGGGCTCGTAGGAGCCACCGGCCATGACGAGGCCCACGGCCATAGCGATGAGACCCAGCACCGCTGCGCCGATTCCGAGCAGAGGGAGGCTGGGTCTGCGGGTCGCCTCGGCGACACGCGTAGATGTGGTCATTGCGTCCACCCTCGCACTACGTACGCCGGCGCGCGACCAGGGCGATGACGACGGCGGCGATCACGACGACGCCCACCGCAAGTCCGGCGATGACCAGCCCGGAGGGACTCCCACCGGAGTCAGCCGCCGGGCTCACGCTCGGAGAGGGAGCCGCGGTCGTCGGCTGCGGACTGGATGACGCGCTCGTCGGCGCGGCCGTCGTGGGAGCGGCAGACGTGGGCGCGGGCGCGGAACTCGTCGGCGCGGGCGCGGCGTAGGAGAACGTGATGCCCCCCTCGATGGGGTGGCCGTCCTGGGAGACGACGCGGTAACTCACCGTCCACTCACCGCCGGCCGCGTCTGCCGGCCAGTCGGCGGTGACGGTCGGTCCCTCGACGGCAGTCACGGCGAGGTCCCCGGTCGCACCGGCGGGATCTGTCGCGATGAGGCGTACGAAGTCGGGCAGGAGATCTTCGTTGAAAGTGAAGCTCACGCTCGCGGGAGGCGTGTCGAGCGTGGCCCCATCGGCAGGATCACTGGAGACCAGCTCCGAGTGGGCGTGAGCCACGGGTGCAAGAGCAGTTCCGAAGCCGAGCAGGGCGAGGGCAAGGATTCCAGAGGTGAGGGCGCGCTTCACGCTTCGAGGGTACGCCGCCCCCTCGGTGGGCGCTGCTGCCACCACCACCCGATCGGCTCGGCGAAGCGCGCGAGCAGCGGCCCCGCGCTTGCGGTGATGAGCACGTACGCCGCGACGAAAGCCTGGAAGGTCGGGGGGAGCACCAGGCTCACCGCGACGATCCCCGCAATGACCACGCTGAATTCCCCGCGGGCGGAGAGCAGCGCCCCCGCGCGAAGGGCACCGATCGTGGTGCGACTCACACTGCGCGCGGCGATCCAGCCGGTGACGAACTTCGTCGCGATGGTGACGATGGCGAGCAGGAGAGCGGGCAGCAGCACCGCCGGGAGCTCGCCCGGATCGACCACCAGTCCGAAGTAGGCGAAGAAGACAGCGGCGAGTACGTCGCGCAAGGGGTCGAGGCGCCGGCGTGCGACCTCAGCC
>JBEGMG010000111.1:0-3193 GCA_041183165.1 Actinomycetota bacterium
CGCGACCACGGCGCGCGGGTCGTCGACGTCCCCGCGAAGGGATACGGTGCTGCGCTGATGGGCGGCATCCGTGCGGCGAACGGCACCTACGTGATCATGGCCGACGCCGACGATTCGTACGCGCTCCACGATCTCGGTCCCTTTGTGCGCGAGTTGCGCGAGGGCGCCGATCTCGTGATGGGGAACCGCTTCAAGGGGGGGATCGAGGAGGGGGCTATGCCATTCCTGCACAAGTACCTCGGCAACCCCGTGCTCTCGATGATCGGGCGCATCCTCTTCCGCACCGGGATCGGCGACTTCCACTGCGGCATGCGCGGGTTCCGGCGGGAGAGCATCCTGGCCCTCGAGCTCTCGACGCCGGGCATGGAGTTCGCGAGCGAGATGGTGGTTCGCGCGTCGCTCGCGCACCTCGTGATCCGCGAGGTGCCGACGACCCTTAAGCCCGACGGCCGCAGCCGACCACCGCACCTCCGGACCTGGCGCGATGGATGGCGCCACCTGCGGTTCATGCTTCTCTGCAGTCCGCGTTGGCTCTTCGTGTACCCCGGGAGCGTGGTGATCCTGCTCGGCATCATCGGCATGCTCCTGCTGATCGCCGGCCCGCGCAGCATCGGGGGCATCTCCTTCTCCCTGCAGACCTTCGTCGCGTCGTGCTTCCTGGTCGTGCTCGGGACGCAGGCCCTCGCCACGGGTCTCACGCTGCGCTACGTGGCGGAGGCGATCGGGGTCCTGCCGACGCCGCCCGGCGGCTCCCTCGACACGGAGCGCTTCCCGCTCGAGCGCTACCTGCTTCCGTTCCTCGTCGTCGGTGCGCTCGGCATCGTCGGGTTCGCCTGGTCGCTCGCGAACTGGGCGAGCACGGGGTTTGGCGGCCTCGATCTCGAATCGAGCATGCGCGCAGCCGTGCTGTCCTTGACCGCCGTGGTGATCGCCGGGCAGGGCATCGCATCGGCGCTGTTCATCAGTGCGGTGGGTTTGCGGGCCCCGCAGCCGAAGGGCTGACGGCGTCCCATGCGGGCCCGAGGCGACCACGCGATTGCGGAGGACGCGACCTGACGTGTCGATCACGATCGGATTGGATCTGCTGTTCGTCGAGCCTGCTGCGACCGGGGGCATGGAGACCTATGCGCGCCGGCTCGTGCCGGAGCTGCCCGCGGCCATGCCGGAGGCGTCGTTCGTCGTGTTCGCCGGGCGGGAACTCGCCTGCGAGTGGGTGCGCAGGCCATGGCACCCGCAGATCGAGGTGATCGGATTGCCAGTCGCGGCGAGATCCCGCGTCGCCCGCACCATCGTGGAGTCGACGCTCCTGGAGGTCGCGGCGCGCCGGCGGGGCTGCAGGCTGATTCACGGCATGGGTAATGCCGTGCCGCTGGGGCCCGGATCGCACCGGGTCATCACGGTGTTCGACTGCATCGCCTTCACGCATCCCGAGACCACCGGCGCGGTTCTCGCGGCCGGGGCTCGTCAGCTGATCCGCGCGGGTGTCCGCAGGGCCGATCGCATCGTCACCCTCACGGAGGCGTCGTCCCGCGACCTGCAGGACCTGCTCGCCGTGCCCGCGGGGAAGATCGACGTCGTGTCCTCCGGACCGGGGGCCCTTCCCGCGGTAGATCCCGCGCCCGGGGCGGACCTCCGGGAGCGGCTGGGGATCCCGGACGGACCGCTCGTCCTCGCCGTCGCGGCTCGGCGCCCGCACAAGAACCTGGAGCGCCTGGTGGAGGCGATGGCTGAGGTGCCGGGCGCGACCCTGGTTCTGCCGGGGTTTCCAACCGCGTTCGACGGGGAACTCGAGCGGGCTGCCGAGCGTGCAGGGGTGCGCCATCGGATCGCGTTGTGTGGGTGGGTCGACGACCGCGATCTCGAGGGGCTCTACATCCTGGCCGACTGCCTCGTGCTGCCGTCGCTGATCGAGGGCTTCGGTCTGCCGGTTCTCGAGGCGATGGTTCGCGGGCTGCCGGTTGTGGCCTCCGGAATCCCCGTTCTGCGTGAGGTCGGGGGGGATGCTGCGGTTTACGTGGACCCGCTCTCGACGGCGTCGCTGTCCTCGGGAATCCGAAGCGTTCTCCACGACGCGGATCTGCGTCAGGTGCTTGTCCAGCGTGGTCGAGCGCGTGCCGAGCGCTTCTCGTGGCGTGCCGCCGCAGACGCCACGGCGGCGTCCTACCGATGCGTGCTACGCCGATCGTGAGCGTGCTCCTGTTGGGGGCTGGCGACGTCAGTCAGGTGCACCGACGGAGCGGGAAGACGGGGCGAGGACCGTGGGCTCATGTGGGAATCCGAACCTCTCGGTAGACCTCCAGCACCTTCCGAATCGACCCGCGAACGGTGAGATCGTCGCCGCGCGCGTTCGCCCAGGCCGAGGTTCGCTGACGGAGTTCGTCGCCGCCGCGCACGGCGTCGATGATCGCGCGAGCCAGATCAAGGGGATCCGAGGATTGCGCGATCATGCCGTTCACTCCGGGCTCGACCAGCTCCATGGCGGCATTGTCTGGAGCGTTGACGACGACGGATGGAGTGCCCCGCGCGGCCGCCTCGGCGACGACGAGGCCGTACCCCTCACGAACGGAGGGGAGCAGCAGGCAGGCCGCGGACCCGATTGCCCTCTCGACGACGTCGACGTTGACGAAGCCCGGTGCATGGATCGCATCCTCGAGCCCGTGCCGCTCGATCTCCAACAGCAGCGTCGCGCGGTCTGGACCATCGCCCAGGATCTCAGCCTCGAGGTCGGGGATGTAACGCTTGGCCAGAGCGATGGCGGCCGGTATCGCCGTGACGCGCTTCTCCGGAATGTGCCGACCGGCGAACACGATCGTAGGCGGGCGGCGCATCGGTCGCGGCGATGGCTCGATGTCACCGTCGTAGAGCCCGGAGATGAGGTCCACGCGACCGCGTACGCCGAGGCCAAGGAGCCGCTGGCGATGGAGATCTGATGAGATCAGCGCACGCTGAGGGATTCGGGCGGTTCGTGCTTGAAGCGCCGCACCCGCTCGTCCCGCAACCGGGCCGGCGTACTCCCTCCAGTACGCCTGCGGCCACACCTCGACCCAGTCCACGACGATCGGAACGCCGCTGCCGCGCAGCGCCCGCTCGGCCGCGAGTGCGCCGAAGAACGGAAAGGCGTGGGTGTGGACGATGTCGAACGAATCGCGATTCGCGCGCAGGAACCTCCAGACGCCCAGGCCGAACTGCACGG
>JBEGMG010000112.1:0-7580 GCA_041183165.1 Actinomycetota bacterium
GCCTGGCTCGCGCAGTTCCCGGCGATGCACGGCTTCTGGGCTGCTGCGCTCATCCTCACGCTGGTGTCCTCGCCGTACGTCGTCCTGCCGGTGACGGCGGCCTTCCGGGCGAGCGATCCCGCGCTCGAGGAGGTCGCGCGGTCGCTGGGGCGGGGCCCCTTCCGTGCGTTCGCCACCACGACGCTGCCGCAGGCATGGCCGGCGGCCGCTGGTGGCGCCCTGCTCGTGGCGCTCTACGTGCTCTCGGACTTCGGTGCCGTCGCCCTGCTGCGCGTCGATGCCTTCACGCGCGTCATCTATGCCTCCTATCGCGCGAGCTTCGACCGTGTGAGTGCCGCGGTCCTCGCGCTCGTGCTCGTGGCACTCGCCGCCCTTCTCGTCTACGGCGAGCGACGCGTGCGAGGACGCACCCGCCGCTGGCGGGTCGCCACCGGCACGCAGCGCACGGCTGTCCCGGTGGTGCTGGGGCGGGGCGCGCGCATCGGCGCGGTCACCTGGCTCATCGGCCTCACGGTGCTGGCCCTGGGAGTGCCATTGGTCTCCCTCGTGCTGCGCATGCTGCAGGGCAGTCGCACTCCGCTCAATGCCGTCGAACTCCTCACCGCAGCACTCACCTCGCTCGGCGTCGCTCTCGCCGGCGCCATCCTCGCCGTCCTGCTTGCCCTGCCCGTCGGGATCCTCGCCGCGCGCTACCGCACGCGATCCGTCCGAACCATCGAGACCGTCTCCTACACCGGCCACGCCCTGCCCGCGGTCGTGGTGGGACTCTCGCTCGTCTTCCTCACCCTCGCGGTCTTCCCTGCGGCGTACCAAACGATCGGGATCCTGGCCTTCGCCTACGCCGTGCTCTTCCTGCCGAAGGCGATCGGAGCGACGCGCAGCGCGACGGCTGCAGTCTCACCGGTCCTCGAGCAGACAGCGCGCACTCTCGGGCGCGGTCCCCTGCGCGCGTGGGCCGAGACCACCTTCCGTCTCACACTCCCCGGCATCGCAGCAGGGGGCCTGCTCGTACTCCTCACCGCGATGAAGGAACTCCCGGCGACCCTCATGCTGAGGCCCACCGGACTCGACACGCTCGCCACCGAGCTGTGGAGTCGCACAGAGATCGCGGCATACGGCTCTGCAGCGCCCTATGCGATCGCCCTCGTGGTCCTGGCCGCCGTACCCGCATGGCTGCTCAGCCGCGCGATGACGCGAACCGATGCCGATACGGGCGCCGTCGATACGGTGGAGTCATGACGGGCGTCGAAGTGCGCAGCCTCACCGCCGGCTACGGCGGTGACGCGGTGCTCGCCGATCTCGATCTCGCGGTGCCGTCGGGGGCAGTCGCTGCAGTGCTGGGGCCCAGTGGCTCGGGCAAGACGACCCTGCTGCGCGTCCTCGCCGGATTCCTCAAGCCGACCGCGGGCACGGTCCACTTCGGTGACCGACTCGTCGCGGGTGCGGGTCCGGGCTTCCCGCACGCCTTCGTCCCTCCGGAGAAGCGACGCATCGGCATCGTGCCGCAGGAGGGTGCGCTCTTCCCCCACCTTGACGTCTCCGGGAATGTCGGCTTCGGACTCCCGCGTTCCGAGTCGGCGGGGCGCATCGCCGAGGTGCTCGAGATGGTGGGCATGTCCGACTACGCCCACGTCCGCCCGCATGAACTCTCCGGCGGCCAGCAGCAGCGCGTGGCACTTGCGCGCGCTCTCGCCCCTCGACCCGACGTCATCCTCCTGGACGAGCCGTTCACGGCACTTGATGCTGCCCTGCGCGTCCGCCTGCGCGCGGAGGTGCGTGACTTGCTCCGCGGTCTCGGCACGACCGCCCTCCTCATCACGCACGATCAGGAAGAGGCACTCTCCACTGCCGATCTGGTCGCCGTGCTGCGTGACGGTCGCATCGTGCAGGTCGGCACCCCCCTCGATGTCTACGACGTACCCGCTGACCTCGACGTCGCTCGATTCGTCGGTGACGCTGTCGAACTCCCCGCCGTCACCCAGGGCGGGCGCGTGACGTGTGCTCTCGGTGACGTCCCGGTCCATCCCTCTACCGCTGATGTCCCCGAGGGGCACGCAACGGTCGTCCTGCGCCCCGAACAACTCGTGCTCTCCTGCCCGGTCGAGCCCTCCCTGGTGACCCTCCCCGGCTCCGGAGTCGTGCGCGAGACGTCGTACCACGGTCACGACTCACTCCTGCGCGTCGAGCTCGCCGACGGCACGTGGATCCCGGTTCGCGTTCCGGGGGGTACGCCGCCGCCACGACCTGGGGATGCCGTGGTCGTGAGTGTCACGGGTCCGGGTCGCATCTACGCGACGTAGGACGAGGTCACGATTCGGCGACGTGACCGAAGCCGGACCTGCGATTTGCACCCTGTCGCCGACCATTCCCCATATGCTTGCGCCGTTTTCCGGGGGGTCTCCGCACGGGTCCTGAGAGAGGTCATGTGAGCACTGCCATCCGACTGACGAACCTGCGCAAGGTGTTCGGCGACGTGGTGGCGGTCGACAACGTCGATCTCGATGTTGCCGATGGTGAGTTCCTCACCCTTCTCGGCCCCTCCGGCTCGGGGAAGACCACCGTTTTGCGCATGATCGCGGGCTTCGAGCAGCCGACCTCGGGCACCATCGAGCTCGCCGGTGCGGACGTCACCCAGGTGCCCCCCTACTCGCGCGACGTCAATACGGTCTTCCAGGACTACGCGCTCTTCCCGCATATGGACGTGCTGGCCAACGTCGAGTACGGGCTCAAGGTCAAGAAGGTGTCCAAGGCGGAGCGACAGCAGCGCGCCGAAGAGGCGCTCGCCGCAGTCCGGCTCGAGGGCTACGCTGCACGCAAGCCGAGTCAGCTCTCCGGTGGCCAGCGCCAGCGCGTCGCGCTCGCACGTGCGCTCGTCAATCGCCCGCGCGTACTCCTGCTCGATGAGCCGCTGGGTGCGTTGGATCTCAAGCTGCGCGAGCAGATGCAGGTGGAGCTCAAGGAGCTGCAGCGCGCAGTGGGCATCACCTTCGTCTTCGTCACGCACGACCAGGAGGAAGCCCTGACCATGTCGGACCGCATCGCGGTCTTCGACGCGGGCCGCATCGCCCAGATCGGCACACCGGTGGAGATCTACGAGCACCCGAAGACGCCCTTCGTCGCGGGCTTCGTGGGCGTCTCCAACCTCCTCGAGGCCGGAGTGGCCGCCACACTGCTGGGCCGCGAAGGGCTGTGGTCGGTGCGACCGGAGAAGATCCGCGTCCTCCTGGGCACGGCCTCACCCGAGGGCAGCGAGCGTGCGGCCGCCGGAGTGATCCGTGAGGTCGTCTACGTCGGCATGTCGACGCGCTTCATCGTCGACCTCGACGCGGGCGCCACGCTCATCGCCGTCCAGCAGAACTCTCACGCCACCTCGTCCGAGTTGGGCGCCATGCGAGGTCAGCGCGTGACATTGATGTGGAACACCGAGCACGAGATCCCTGTGGGGTAGTGGCGGTGTTCACAGGACCACGCCGTCCGGCGCGGCCCACCGAAGAGAAGGAGGAGCAGGTGCATACTGCGCGTCTGCTGAAAATGATGGCTGTCGGCGGTGCCGCAGCCCTGGTGCTGGCCGCCTGTGGTGGCGGCAGCGATAGTGGTTCGGGCGACTCGGGCGGCGTGCCTGACGTCCCGACCTATCAAGGTCCCGTCGGCGACGGCGAGGGCGCTCTCAACATCCTCGCGTGGCCCGGGTACGCCGAGAATGGCAGCACGGATCCGTCCGCGAACTGGGTCGGTCCCTTCGAAGAGGCCACCGGCTGCAAGGTCAACGTCAAGACCTTCGGCACATCGGATGAGGCGGTCAAGCTCATGCAGGGTGGCGGCTGGGATGTCGTCTCGGCATCCGGTGATGCGTCACTGCGCCTCATCTACGGCGGCAACGTCCAGCCGATCAACATGGACCTGGTGCCCAACTACGCCGACATCTTCCCGGATCTGAAGATGAAGTCGCACAACAGCGTCAACGGTGTCGCCTACGGCGTGCCGCACGGCCGCGGCGCCAATCTCCTCGTCTGGAACAAGGAGAAGGTCGGCGAGACAGTTGATTCCTGGTCCGTGATGTTCGAGCCCGACTCCCCGGCCGCCGGTGGCGTGGGTCCGTACGACTCGCCGATTTACATCGCCGATGCCGCGGTCTACCTCATGGCGACTCAGCCGGAGCTCGGCATCAAGGATCCCTACGCGCTCGACCAGACGCAGTTCGATGCCGCGATCAACCTGCTCAAGCAGCAGGAGCCGCTGGTGAGCGAGTACTGGAGCGACTACCTCAAGCAGATCGATGCCGTGAACGCTGGCACCATGACGGCTGCTACTTCCTGGCAGGTCATCGTTAACGGGTTCGATCCGGCAACGGTCGGCTCCGTCAAGGCCAAGGAGGGCGCGACGGGCTGGTCCGACACGTGGATGGTCGCGAAGGACACGCCCAACCTCAACTGCGCCTACAAGTGGCTCGACTGGATCGCTTCGCCCGAGGTGAACCAGCAGGCGACGGCGTGGTTCGGTGAGGCGCCGAGCAATGCGAAGGCATGCGATATCGATCCTGAGCAGTGCACGACGTACCACGCCAACGAGCCGGCGTACTGGGAGAACGTCTACTACTGGAACACCCCGACCGAGGTCTGCCTCGATGGGCGCACGGACGTCAAGTGCGTGCCCTACTCGGAGTGGTCGAAGGCCTGGTCGGAGCTCCGCTCCTAAGTAGTCGATAGCGGCGAGGGAACCTATGGCAACGACGACGGCGAATCCCCCGAAGGGGGGCTTCGGCTATCGCCATCCGCGTGCGCGGCTGGCGGCGCTGCTCGCAGCGCCGATGGCGTGGCTGGTCGTTGTCTACCTGGGTTCCCTCGCCGCTCTCTTCCTCACGGCCTTCTGGACGGTCGATGGTTTCACCGGTGCGCTTGTGCGCACCTTCACCCTCGAGAACTTCGTCGAGGTGTTCACGACCCCGGCGTACCTGCAGACGATGCTGCGCACGCTCGGTATCGCCATCTCCGTGACGCTGCTATGCCTGCTCATCGGAGTGCCGGTGGCGTTCTTCATGGCGCGAGTGGCGCGGCCACGCTGGCAGCCGCTGCTCGTCGCCCTCATCCTCACGCCCCTGTGGGCGAGCTACCTCGTGAAGGTCTATGCGTGGCGGGCGATGCTGAGCCCCGAGCAGGGTGTCCTCGCGTGGTTCCTTGCGCCCTTCGGGCTCGATAGCCCGGGCTTCGGTGAGCTGAGCATCATCGTCACGCTCACGTATCTGTGGCTGCCCTACATGATCCTTCCGGTCTACGCGGGCTTCACGCGGGTGCCCAACTCCATGCTCGATGCATCCGCGGATCTGGGTGCCAAGGGCTGGCGCACCTTCCGCAGTGTCATCGTGCCGATCATCTTCCCGACGATGGTCGCTGGATCGATCTTCACCTTCTCGCTCAGCCTGGGCGACTACATCACCGCGCAGATCGTGGGCGGCAAGGTGATCATGCTCGGAAATGTCGTGCAGCAGAACTACGTCACCAACCTGCCCTTCGCGGCAGCCTTCGCCACGATCCCCGTGGTCATCGTCCTGCTCTATCTTGCGGCTGTCCGCCGCACCGGCGCCCTGGACAACCTGTGACGACCGGCCGCGGCACCAAGGTCGCCCTGTCGATCTTCGCTGTCGTCGCCTTCCTCTTCGTCTACATCCCGCTCGCGGTCGTACTCATCAACTCCTTCAATGCGGGGGAGACGCTCTCCTGGCCTCCGCAGGGCTTCTCCGTGAGGTGGTGGGAGGCCGCGGCCTCCAATGAGGGCGTCCGCGAGGCACTCGTCACGAGTGTGGTGCTTGGCATCTGCGCCACTGCCGTCGCGCTGGTGCTCGGCACACTGGCGGCTCTCGCGCTGGGTCGCTACAACTTCTTCGGCCGGGATTCCGTCAGCCTCCTCATCATCCTGCCGATCGCCTTGCCGGGCATTGTCACCGGCATCGCACTCAACAACGTCTTCACGACCTTCCTCGGCGGCCTGACCTTCTTCACGTTGATCGTCGCCCACTCGACCTTCTGCATCGTGGTGGTCTACAACAATGCCCTCGCGCGCATCCGCCGCCTAGGCGGCAATGTGGAGGAGGCGTCGGCTGATCTGGGCGCGCGCGGATGGCAGACCTTCGTGCACGTGACGTTCCCGCTCATGCGCTCGGCGCTGGCCGCGGGTGCGCTCCTGGCCTTCGGATTGTCCTTCGACGAGATCATCGTGACGACGTTCACGGCGGGACCGGGAATCACGACGCTGCCGATCTGGATCTACCAGAACCTCTTCCGCCCCAACCAGGCACCGATCGTCAACGTCGTTGCGGCGTTCCTGGTCATCGTCTCGATCCTGCCCATCTACATCGTTCAGCGCTTCTCTGGTGCCGATGAGCGCGGTGGCGGAGTGATGTAGTGCGACCTAGGCCGCTTGCCATGTGGCGGAATCGCCCGTGACGATGGCCCGATAGGCCCCGGCGGGTAGTGCCGCCAACGGCTGCAGCACCAGGCGTTCGACTGTGCGGAGCATCTCGCGTGCGCCGTACTCCCGGCTGAAGCCGATCCTGGCAATGAGGTCGAGGAGGTCCTGGCTCGCCTCCACCTGATAGCCGCGCTCGCGGAGCACGGCCAGCGCATCCGCCGTGCGCATCCGGGCGATCTCCGTGACAGCCTCTGGCGACAAGGGCGTGAAGACGAGGATCTCGTCGATCCGATTGAGCAGTTCGGGGCGCATGGTCCTGCGCAGGATCTCCCGCACCGTGGATGTGTCGGCCGCTGCGCTCCCCGGATTGTCGACGAAGCCGATCGCACCCTTGTCGCTGAAGGTCTCCGCACCGAGGTTGGTCGTCATGACGATGACGACCTCGCGGAAGTCCGCGGTCGCACCCCGTAGGTCCGTGAGCCGCCCTGCATCGAAGACCTGCAAGAAGGTGTTCCATACCTGGGGATCGGCCTTCTCGATCTCGTCGAGGAGCAGGACACATCGCGGTGTGCTGCGGATCTGCGTCGTGAGCCAGCCCGACGGATCGTCGTGTCCGACGTAGCCCGGTGGCGAGCCGACGAGCTTGGCGACGGTGTGCTCGCTGTGCAGCTCGCTCATATCGATGCGCACGAGGGAACCGTCGCTGCCGAAGAGGGCCCGTGCCATGGCCAGGGCCAGCGCGGTCTTGCCGACGCCGGTCGGCCCGGCGAAGAGGAAGACGCCGTCGGGCCGGTGAGGATTCAGGTCGAGCTGTGCAACGGTGACGGCGAGTCGTCCCGCCACGGTGTCGATGGCGGCGTCCTGCCCAACGATCTGCTCCCGAAGTGCCAGGGCGAGGGCCTTCGGGTCCACGCGGCGCTCAGTTGATCGAATGACGGGCACATCCTCAGGTGTGGCGGCCCGCGAATGTCGCGCGGCCCGGGTTGCCGCGATATCGAGGCGACGTATCGCCAGGGCCGGGTGGGTGCCGAGGTCGCCGTCCTGGGCGGGAGCGAGGGCGGCTTCGATGGTTGCGGCATCGATGGCGACTCCGTGGAACGCCCCGATGTCGGCGGCTCGCGCGTCGATGATCGAACGCAGGACGTCATCGGGTAGTGGAGGGAGCTTGACCCTGG
>JBEGMG010000113.1:0-2552 GCA_041183165.1 Actinomycetota bacterium
GTCTCGCACTCGTGGAACCACGGAATCGGCGAGACCGTGATGGCGCTGATGGACACGGGTATGGCCCTTGACCTGCTCGTCGAGCACGACAGCTGCCCGTGGGAAGCCCTGCCCGGCAAGATGGCGGAAGGGGACGACGGAGAGTGGAGACTGCTCGAGCGGCCGGAGCGACTGCCACTCACCTACACACTGAGGGCCCACCGGATCGACTAGATCCGACAGGCCCTCAGTGTGTAGGTGCAAACCAGCAGACAGCGACTGAGCGGTGTCGCAGTGACCCCAGCTACTCCGTCACGCAGTTCGTCATCATCTCGATGACCTTCTCCTGGAGCTCCACGGGTACGTCGCTGTCGGTCTCTCCGTCGCGCAGAGCGGTCAGCTCCTCTGTGCTGAAGCCGCTAAGTCCCTGCTTGATGCAGTCCTTGGCCCCCTCGGGCATGCCCTCGTCGCCGATCTCGGCCATGAGCTCGTCCACGAGAGCCGTGTTGTCATTGGATGTGTCACCGCCACCCCCGCAGGCGGTGAGCGTGAGCAGCGCAGCAGCAGCAGCGGCGGTTGCGATAGTGGCGAGTCGGGAGCGGCTCATGAAGGCCTCCTGCGTGTGAACGTGCCCAAGACACGTAGCCACCAACCGGTGGAGTTAGGGCGGAGGCTAGCACCGGAGGGGATACTCCGGGCATGGATCACAGGCGGGTCGCGGAGGAAGCGCTCCACGCCTGCCTGCGCCTGCAGAGGGCGAACCTCCAGTGGATGGCTGGCCTGCGCACGGGCGCCCTCATCTCGCTCACCATCCTCATGGGGCTCGGCGTCGGACGGATCGACGTCGCCCTGTCCATCTCCATCGGCCTACTCTTCGTCTCGATCGCCGATAGTCCCGACTCCCGCGGGGTGCGTCTGAGGACCATGCTGTGGGCCACGCTGTGGATCTCTGTGGGAGTCCTCCTCGGCGGATTGGTCAGCGAGTACGGCGTGGCCCACGTGGCAGTCGCACTCGTCATCGCGGCTGTGTGCGGCTACGCAGGCGCACTCGGACCCCGCGGGGCGCTCATCGGCGTGCTCACGCTGGTGCTTTTCGCCCTCTACGCCGGGGGCCCCGTCGTCATGGACGTTGCAGTGCTCGACGCTGCCTACTTCGTCATCGGCGGTGTCATCACCATCGTCGCCAATCTCCTCTTGACGCCGCCACGTCGACTCGGCGCAGTGAGATCGGGTATCGCGCACGCCTATCGCGAGCTACAGGATGCAGCGCAGCGCCGCGGTCTCGAGCTCGCTGCACCCACGGTGGCGGCGGCTGTGCTGTCGGCTCACACTCTCATCGACCACGAAGGTTGCGTGGGGGCGTCGAACGAGTGGGCCAACCGGCTGCTCTCGCACGCGGAGCGCACGCGGCTAGCCATGCTTGCGCTCATCTCGGAGCGCTCCCTTGACCCGGCGTATGTCGACGAGCTCACGTCCCGCCTGAGCGCAGCGGCTGGCGCCATTGCCGATGAGATCGCAGCGCCACTCGGCCTGCCCGGGAACCGCCGACGGGCACGCGCTCGGGAGCGCCTGGCTGCGCTTCAGGATCTGGCCGCGCGCGCACCCGATCCCCGACTCGCCACCCTTGCGCAGGACGCGGCTGAGTCCATCGGATCAGCGGTGGCTGACCTCGATTCCCCGTGGCCCCTTGGTTCACGCGCCGAGATTGCCTCGCCGCCCCGCGCCTCCGAGCCGGCCGTGCCGCGCCTGCGCGCCCATCTGCATTGGTCAGACGCCGTGTTCGAGCACGCAATCCGACTGACCATCGCCTTCGGCGGAGCGACGCTGGCCTCTGTGATCATCGATGTGCCGCATGCCTATTGGCTGCCGCTCACTGTGGCATGGATCGCGAAGCCGGATCTCGCCAACACCGTGTCGCGCGTGACGATGCGCATCGCGGGGACGATGGTGGGGCTGATCCTGGTGAGCGCGATTGTCGTCATCGCCGGCGAACTGCCCGGCGAGGCCATCATCCTGTCCGTCACGGTTGGCCTCGCCGGTGCCCTGGTACTCGCCTACCTCAACGCCAACTATCCGCTCGCCGTCGTCGGGATCACTGGCTTCGTCATCCTCATCGAGTACGCGTCTGGCGACGGTTCGGCCGACGACATCATCGCGCGCCTGCTCATCACCGCTCTTGCGGGACTCTGGGTCCTGCTCGTCGCATCCGTGAGGCCCCGGCGCACGGGGGCGACGGCCGTCACGGCCATGCATGCGACAACCGACGCCCTTCGGGACTACGCAAGTATCGTGCGCGCGGGTGGGGATTCCACACAGGCGCGGTCGCGCGCGCTCAAGGAGAGAACCGCAGCCCTCGCAGCGGTGACCGCTGCGACGATGGAGACACCGGGGTTCTGGGAGCGAGACGCTGACCGCGTCGACCCGGTCCAGGCAGCGGCCGTCATCACCGACATCATCGGGGTGGCATCGTCGATTCTCGCCGAGGAGTTGCTCGAGGAGCGCGGCCAATCGGATCCGGCCCTGTGGGATCGCATCGACGCCGAGCTCAGCGACCTCGACATGCGCGTCGAGGC
>JBEGMG010000114.1:0-5138 GCA_041183165.1 Actinomycetota bacterium
CCGCAGACCCGCACGCGGGCCACAACAAGGCGGAGAAACGATGAGCGCTACGCCGAACCAGGGCGTCATCGCCCGCGTGATCTCGCTCTCTGCTCGCCACCGCTTCCTCACCCTGCTGCTCGCAGGCGCGCTCGCGCTGTGGGGGGTGTGGTCTGCGCGACAGGCACCGCTCGACGCGATCCCTGACCTCTCCGACGTGCAAGTCATCATCTTCACCGAGTGGATGGGGCGTGGCCCCGATCTGGTCGAGGATCAGGTCACGACCCCCATCACCTCCGCCCTCCTCGCCGCGCCACACGTCAAGGCCGTGCGCGGCCAGTCGATGTTTGGCATGTCATTTGTGTATGTCATCTTTGATGACGACACGGATCTGTACTGGGCTCGCTCCCGCGTGATGGAGTACCTCAACGGGCTCCAGGGGCGCATGCCCGCAGGCGCCACCCCCACGCTCGGCCCTGACGCCACGGGGGTAGGATGGGTCTATCAGTATGCCTTGGTAGATCCGAGCGGCAGGCACGATCTTCAGGAGCTGCGGAGCCTGCAAGACTGGACGCTCCGCTACGCGCTGGAGAGCGTCCCTGGGGTGGCTCAGGTCGCCTCGATCGGCGGCTTCGTGAAGCAGTACCAGGTAGCGGTAGATCCGCACCGCCTCGCGGCCTTCGGCGTGCCGCTCTCGGATGTGGTGGCAGCGTTGGGCGCTGCGAACGTCGAGGTTGGCGGTCGGGTGCTTGAGATCGCGGAGCACGAGCATGTCGTGCGCGGGCGCGGCTACGTCGCTTCGCCGGACG
This sequence comes from Actinomycetota bacterium, assembly GCA_041183165.1. GTDB lineage: Bacteria > Actinomycetota > Actinomycetes > S36-B12 > S36-B12 > Mxb001. The sequence goes on from JBEGMG010000114.1 coordinate 789, forward strand.
ATCTTGCCCAGGCTCCGCTCTTCTCGAGGCCGTGGTTATCGGCGACGGGGCTGCCGGCCATGAGCGGCGCGGGCGCGCCGTCGAGCGGCTCCGCCTCTGGGGCGGCGATGTCGACACCCAGCATGGGTATGGGCGCCCAGCCGAGCGGCGGGATGGGCGGGATGTCGGGCAACGGCGCGGCGCCGAGCGCGCCGATGGGCAGCAGCCCTCCCGGGATGGCAGAGGGATCAGCCTCGACCGCGCTGCCGGTGGTGAGCGGGCGCTCGCCCGCCGAGGCAGGCTTCACCGTCCGCGTCAGCGACGTCGCCGAGGTGACCCTCGGGCCCGATCAACGGCGCGGCGTCGCCGATCTCGACGGGTTGGGCAACACCGTCGGCGGGATCGTGGTCATGCGCCACGGGGAGAACGCGCTTGACGTCATCGAGAGGGTCAAGATCAGGCTCGATGAGGTGGCGCGCTCGTTGCCTGACGGCGTCCAGATCGTCCCCACGTATGACCGGTCAGGGCTCATCGATGCGTCGATCCGCACGCTGGGGCGCACCCTCGTCGAGGAGCTCGTCGTCGTCTCGTTGGTGATCCTCGCGTTCTTGATGCACGGGCGCAGCGCGCTCGTCCCGATCCTCGCGCTGCCGCTCGCGGTGATCGCGGCGTTCATCCCGATGCACTACCAAGGGCTCAACGCCAACATCATGTCGCTGGGCGGCATCGCTGTCGCCATCGGCGCGATGGTCGACGCCTCCATCATCCTGATCGAGAACGTCCACAAGAAGCTGGAGCGTTGGGAGGAGGAGGGGCGGCAGGGCGATCGCGCGGAGGTGATCGTCGCCGCGATGCAGGAGGTCGGCCCCAGCGCCTTCTTCGCGCTGCTCGTCATCACCGTCTCGTTCTTGCCCATCTTCACGCTGGAGGGCACCGAAGGCCGGCTGTTCTCGCCGCTGGCGTGGACGAAGAGCTGGGCGATGGCCTTCTCCGCGATCCTCGCGGTGACCCTCACCCCTGCCCTCGCAGTGTGGCTCATCCGGGGCCGCATCCGCCATGAGGACGACAACCCGATCAACCGCTGGATGGTTCGGCTCTATAGCCCGGTGGTTCGCGCCGTCGTGCGCGCGCGTTGGCTCACGGTAGGCGCGGCCAGCCTCGCCGTCGCGAGCACTGTCCCCGTCATGCTACAGCTCGGGAACGAGTTTATGCCTCCCCTCAACGAGGGCGTGATCCTGTTCATGCCGACCGCCCCCCCTGGCGTGTCGGAGCAGGAGGCGCAGCAGATCCTTACCTCGATGGACAAGGTGATCAAGGGCTTCCCCGAGGTAGATCGGGTCTTCGGCAAGATGGGGCGGGCAGAGACCCCGACCGACCCCGCGCCGCTCGCGATGGCTGAGACCGTGGTGACGCTCAAGCCGCAGGCGCAATGGCGCCCTGGCACCACGTGGGGTTCCTTGCTCAAGGAGCTCGACGCCGCCGTCCAGGCGCCAGGGATGCCAAACGCGTGGTGGATGCCGATCCAGACCCGGACTGAGATGCTCTCTACCGGCATCCGCAGCCCGCTCGGGATCAAGGTCTTTGGCGACTCCCTTGACGATGTCGAAGCTGGCGCTATCGCGATCGAGCGAGTCTTAAAAACGATCCCAGGCACGCGCAGCGCGGTCGCCGAGCGTGGCACTGGTGGACTCTATGTGGACATAGAGGTAAACCGAAGCGAGGCCGGGCGGTTTGGTGTCTCAGTCGCCCAAGTGCTCGACTTTGTGCAGACAGGCATCGGTGGGATGAATATTGGACAAACAGTCGAGGGACGCGAGCGCTACCCTATCGCTGTCCGGTTCGCGCGCGAATACAGAGACGATCCAGACGCGCTCGCCCGCCTCGTCATGCCGACCCCGAACGGGGCGCTGGTGCCTCTCTCGCGGCTGGCGGACATACGCTTCACGACCGGCCCCGATATGCTCCGGAGCGAAGGGGGTAAGCTCGTCGGCTATGTGTTTGTCGATACCGGAGATATCCCCGTCGCCGACTACGTAGAGGCCGCGCGTCCGGTTGTGGACAAAGGTGCCGTTCTGGCTCCTGGAACCCGCGTAGAGTGGGCAGGCCAATTCCAATACTTTGAGCGGGCCAAAGAGAAGCTCACGCTCATCGTCCCGTTGACCCTCGCGGCGGTGGCGCTCCTGCTCTGGCTCAACACCGGATCCGTGATCGAGGCCGGGATCGTGCTGCTCGCTGTCCCGTTCTCGCTGATCGGCGCGGTCTGGCTGCTCTGGGGCCTCGACTATAACATCAGTGTAGCTGTCTGGGTCGGGATCATCGCCCTCGCTGGTCTTGACGCAGAGACGGGTGTGGTGATGCTTTTATATCTAACCCTTTCTCACGAGAAAAGTGTGGCGGGTGGACACATGCGACACGCACAGGACTTGGAGGATAGCATCGTCGAGGGTGCGGCCCGCAGGGTGCGGCCCAAGCTGATGACGGTCCTTTGCGCGATGATCGGGTTGTGCCCAGTGATGTGGAGCGACGGCGCGGGCGCAGACGTGATGAAGCGCATCGCCGCGCCGATGGTCGGCGGACTCGTCACGTCGTTCCTGCTGGAGCTGCTCGTGTACCCCGCCATCTTCGCGATCTGGAAGGGCCGGGGGCTGCGCGACTATGCTGCGACTCAGGTGACCTGAGTGGATAAGACCTCAACATCAAGAAGGATCGAGGCGCAACACCGATGGGTCTCTGTGGTTGATAACCCATAACGCTCCATCAGGGCCGATCTCGATCCCGTAGATGGCGCCCTTGCCCCAGCCAGTGTCTAACGACTGGAGCGGCGCTCCGTCCAGATCGTAGGCATGCAGCCTGCCAGCGCCGTATTCAGCCACGTACAGCACGCCGTCCGCAATCGCGAGGCCGCCGGGTTGATCCAGGTCGACGATGAGTTCGCTCCAATCAACGCCGTCCCACTCAGCGTAGTCCTCCAGCGGCTCGTTCCCTTGCCGCAGGCTGCGTCCCCGCTCGCCCGACTGAGGGTCGAGCCGGAGCACGCGTCCGCCGCCCGTGTCTGCGACGTAGAGCATCCCCGAGGCGGGGTCTACCGCCATGTGTCCAGGGGCGTCCTCGACGCGCGTCACCGTCGGCTCTGACAGGCGGTAGACGATCCCGTCGGAGTGATCGTCATTCCCGATGTCGTGATCCTCCTGGAAGTCGTAGCGCACGAGCGCGCCGTGGTAGCCGTCAAACACCCAGTAGACGTTGTCCCGCTCCCAGGCGATCCCGACGCAGAGCGGGCTCTGGTGCAGCATATCGAGGTGGCTCCCGAGGCCATGAGGATCTTGTTTGGCGAAGATGTCCAGGTCAGCCGACCACAGCACGGGACCCATAAAGTTGTTCGCGGGCGAGGTGTCGTTGTACCTGTTTTCAGACTCGCCGCAGGAGCCGAATTCGTTGCCGTACTCAGGGCTCGCGCCCTCGACCCCCTCGAAGGAGAGCGCAGCCGTCTCCTCCATAAAATGGAATGCTACAGCGTCCTTACGTCGTTCATAAGCCATATCGTCTGTAGCTGGATCTGACAAAATGAAAGTCCGATCATCCTCTCGGTTGGCGATCCACAAGTTGCCGTCAGGGTCGAAGCCGAGATCGCGGGGATCACCGAGCTGCTCTCCCTCGCCCAAGATGTAGATACATTCCATAGAGTCGGGATCCAGATCGCCCTCTCCGCTCCCCAAGGCGGTCTGGAGCACGTCATCGGTAGATCCGCCTTGCGGGCCGGTCTTGTCTCCGATGCAGCCTAAGAGGATGAGCGCGAGCATCGCCACGTCCCCCTTCAGCGGCTGAGGGTGAAGGTACACCCGCCATCGCAGGAGCCAGTGATCTGATCGGCTGTCTCTACAGTGCCGACGCAGCCGGTGACGCTGTTGTCATCGGCGAAGGTCACGGCATCTCCGCTGATCGTGGCTGAGTACGGCATCCCCATCGTCATCCCACCCACCGCATCATAGTCAAGGGTGAGGGCGCAGCTCTCGACGGCGATGACGACTGGCGTTGTCATCCGTGGACACTCGCCAAGCCAAGCCCAGTCTTCTCCAGGGCTCACGGTCGCGCAGGCAGGGGCGGTGTCGCCGTCGCCCGTGTCGGTGGCGCCGGTGTCGTCGGTATTGGCAGGGTCGCTGTCGCCCTTGGGGTTAGAATCAGCACCACCGGTGCAGGCGAGGAGCAGGTAGAGTGAGAGCATCGAAGACCTCGGGGACACTTGCCGATACCAACCTCTTTGGGGGGCCGCATTGGTGACGCGCGTCGACACTCGTGATCTTCTTCGTCACACCAGCCGCCGTAGGCGCCGCTAGGTATCTCTACCTATGCTCTATGTGCTGTACGAGAATG
>JBEGMG010000115.1:0-7358 GCA_041183165.1 Actinomycetota bacterium
GATCGGATACCGAGGGAGGGCACGCCGAACTCATCGCTTGGATCGTGTCGCCGGAGTCACTGCGCGAGGTCCACATCGTGCATGTGGATGAGCATGAGGCGCTCCTGCTGCCTGCGAGCTCCCGCGTGACCTCAGATTTGGTTGCTTGGGTATTGGAGTGCATCTGGAGCGCATCCTCCGGCCTCCAGCTCCTGCGCAAGGGGCGCACCATTGTTCGCGTACGTGCCGAGGGAGGCGAAACCCTCGCGTATCTGTGCATTCCCCTGCGCTCTGACAGAGGCGTCCAAAGCATTGCCGCCGGCAGCTTCACCGCATCGAGCCGTGAGCATGCCTTGTGCATGGCCGCCCGTCTCACCGTTCTTTCATCACTTATCCCGGTGTCGAATGATCTTCAGTCGCACGGGACCGACGGGCTCGCAGGGGGAATGGATTCGGAGAGATCCCTCACCCCTCGTCAGGTGGAAATCCTGCGGTGGATGTCCGAGGGGATGACGAATCGCCAGATTGCGGCACGCATCTGCTTCAGCGAGTCCACTGTCCGACTCGAGTCGATGGCGATCTACCGGATCCTTGGCGTGCATTCCAGGGGTGAAGCGGTGGCGGCCGCCCGCGAGTCCGGCCTGTTGTCTGAATCGCCGGTGCCGCTGGGGGCCTAGGTCAGGTCCCTCGGGGAAGCCCGCTGAGCTTGATCACCTTTCTGGCGTACTCCCGGCAGCCCTCGGGAGACATGCGGGCGCCGTCGAGCGTCCATTCGGGATGGCTGAAGGTCGCGGCGTTCCAGTCCAGGACGCGCCCCTCTGCCTGGCGCCCCACGACGTTGCGAATCGAGGCATTCGTCCGCTCCTCGAAGGAGAAGCCTCCCCAATCGGGATCGGGGATTTGGATCGTGGCCCACACGATTCGCTGGGAAGGCCCCATGAGTTCCAGGACCTTCCGGATCTGGCCGTCGACGATTCCGGACTCCGTGCCCACGTGGATGAAGACAGCTGCGTGATCCCCGGCTGCATCCTCGAGGGCCGTGAGCAATTCGTCTGCGGATGAGATGGGACGCGGATACACGGTGACACCGCGCTCGCCCAGGCACTTACGCGCATCGGTCAGTGCTTCATCACCGAAGGCGATCACTCCCTGAACTGCCTGCTTCGGCGCTGCGGCCGCGGCAGCGATCGGAGGGCCAGCCCCGGGTGGTGCTTCTTGCCTGGTGGCCAACGCAGCGGTCTGGGTGGCGTCCTGCCTGGCCATCACCCACGGCGTCAGTGCGCCGAGCGCCAGCGATGCGCAACCCAGCGCGGCGATCCCGCGCCACCCCGGCACGATCGCCTCAGGCCGCGCGTGACAGCGCCGTATGGGTGAACCACTCTCGCGCCAATGCTGCGGCGTGCTGCAGGGTGCCGGGTTCTTCGAAGAGGTGGCTCGCTCCGGGGATCACCTCCAACGTGGCGGGGCACCGCAGGCGCCCGAGTGCCTCCCGGTTGAGGCGAAGGACTTCGACGTCATCGCCCCCGACGATGAGAAGGGTTGGTGCCTGGACCCGAGGCAGCGAGGCAGTGGCGAGATCGGGCCTGCCACCGCGTGACACGACGCTGCGCACCAGGTCCGGGCAACGTGCCGCGACAGTGAGGGCTGCAGCGGCGCCGGTGCTTGCGCCGAAGAGCGCCACGGCAAGGTGCTGCGTGCGGGGATCTGTCCGCGCCCAGGCGAGAGCCCCTTCGAGGCGGTTGGCCAGGTGGTCGATGTCGAAGATCTCAACCCGGTCCGCTGCCTCGCGTTCCGTGAGCAGGTCGATGAGCAGGGTGGCGATACCGCCCTCCCGCAGGACGCGTGCCACTTCCTGATTGCGCGGGCTCAGGCGACCGCTGCCACTGCCGTGGGCGAAGATGGCGAGGACTCTCGACCCCACGGGGACATCGAGAATGCCGCCGAGGCTGGCGTCGCCAACGGGAATCAACACGTCGACCCTTGTCGATGCTCCGAGGTACGCCAGGACCTCGGAGTCGGTGACCTGCGTGAAGTCGTCGTAGTGATCGCCGACAGCACTGAAGTCGCTGGGCGTCAACAGGCAGACGACCTCGTCAGCGACTTCCTCGAGTCGGCGCACCGCTTCAGAGGATCCGACGGGCGCTGCGAGTACGACGTGGCGTGCCCCTGCGCGCCGCGCCGAGCGGATAGCCGCGTGGGCAGTGGAGCCCGTAGCGAGTCCATCGTCCACGACGATGACCACACGTCCGGTGAGGTCCCTACGCGGATGATGACGCCGGATGTCGGCCGTGAAGACGTCGAGCTCAAGGGCCCTTGCGCGCACGAGGCGACGAACGTCGGCATCGGAGATGCCGAGCCTCTCGCACAGCACAGTGTCGATGACCTGCACGGCACCCTCGGCAAGGGCCCCGATACCTAGCTCCGGCTGGAACGGCGCACCCACTTTGCGCACCGCGAGAACATCAAAGGGGGATTCCAGGGCTCTCGCCACCTCGGCGGCGACGGGCACCCCACCGCGAGTCAGCCCTACGACCGTCGTGTCCCTTCCGGCGAGGTGCTTCACAGCAGCAGCAAGTTGTCGACCTGCTGCCTCGCGATCCATGAAGCGTATGGCGTGTGACATGGCTACTCCTCGATCTGGACGGGAAAGGGTGATGCGGATGGCGCATCTATGCTCGATGGGCTGTGTCGTTAAGACAATGCATCTCGCCGTCCGGTGACTGGTTGATGACCGGTCCACTCGTCACGTGAGCACGGCGCGCGAGCGAGAAGGCGTCATACGACTCAGAAGGGCATCGACGTCGATTCGCGCAATGCGTGTCGCACAGTCGCTGACGCCGTAGGGGAGCACGAGCGTCCCCCGGTAGATGAGCCCGCCGCATGAGTAGACGACGTTGGGGACGTACCCATTGCGCTCATCCTCCTGTGGCGCAATCAGGGGACCGGGGTACGTCGCGATGACTTTGGTCGGATCCTCAAGATCCAGGAGGATCGCACCGATCACGTATCTGCGCATGGGGCCCGCGCCGTGGGTGAGCACGAGCCACCCGTCATCCGTCTCCAGTGGCGGACCGCAGTTGCCCACATGGATGAGCTCCCAGGGCTCCGTGGCGACGTGGAAGGTGACGTAGTCGTCCCAGTGATATCCATCGGAGGAGTAGGCAATCGAGTTCGTCTCGCGATCCCAGCGCGAGAGAGCCAGGTGAGCTCCCTCGATGAGCCGGGGGAAGAAGGCGACGCCCTTGTTGCGCACAGCGGTGCCGGAGAGTGGCATGGATGTGAAGATGCGGAAATCCTCCGTCTCCAAGATCCGTGAGACGACTCGGGTGCCGTCGAAGCCGGTGTACGACGCGCGATAGAGCACGCTGCCTCGCTCGTCTGTGAAGCGGGTGAAGCGCGCGTCCTCGATTCCTCTTCGCTCGTCGGTGGATGTCGGCCAGAGCACACGCTCACTCAAGTCAGTCGAGGGATCGAAGTCGACCTCATAGCTGCTCGTGCTGAGTGACTGCAGCAGCTCGGTGAGCAGTGCGTGATCCTCGACGGGTGTGGGATGAGGAAGCGCGTTCAGCCTGGAGATGAGGTCCTCGGGCGTGAAGGTGTCAGGCAGCATGCCGAGCACGAACTGCAGGTCAGCCGAGTCGATACCCGCATCGGTGGCAGCCTGATGGAGCACTCGACTGCGCAGCGCCGTGAATCGCGTGGCGCGCGTCGATGCAAAGCGCGACGGGGGATCGATGAGGATGTCCCCATCGGGCCGCAGGGTCCCCGTGCGGAAGACCAGTGAGGAGATATGCCCCTCGCCCACTGCTCGCACGCTCATGATGACTCTGAGTTCTCCTGACTGCGAGCCGGACTGGTCGGGATGAATCGTGAGCGAGGGGTTGAAGTAGGCCGTCGATTCGAAGGCGTACTCCTGCGTGAGGTAGGCACCGATGAGCGTGCGGCGCGCAGGGGAAGCCGTGCCAGTCCCCTCCACGAGCGTCTCGACGGCCGAGTAGTGCTCCTGGAGGTGCCGCTCGAGGTTGCGGTGGCGTGAACTGAAGTCCAGGAGTGTGCGTTCGAGAGTTTCGTGAACCTGCTCCTCCGTTAAGGACATGCAGCGAGCGACGAGCTCTCGGGCGCGAGAGGTGCCCCTGATGAGTTCTTCCTCGCCAGGGATGAAGAGCCTGCAGAGCACTCGATGTGGATCTCCACGCATCACGATGTCGGTGCGGTCCACGATGTCCACTAGTGCACGCTCATGGAGTCAAGCGAATGAGTGAGCTGACCCACGGTCGAGAGGTATGCCAAGGTCGACTCCGCCCCGCAATTGGGGTTGTATCCCTCCGCGGTCAAGCCATCGAAGCCGGCGCCCGTGCGCGGATCGTGCATCCAGACCCCGACGTCGTTGACGCCGTAGAACCACATCGCTCCGCGTCGGCCGATATCGAGCCAGCGAGTGTCTGACGTGGCCTCGAAAGCAGTGAGGCAGGCATCCACCAGGTGCGCCACCTCAAGTGGCTGTTGATCGAATGCGGGGAGGGGATCACCCGGCGCCCAACCAGCATTGCCGATCGGTGAGAGGTGACCGTCCGGGCTCTGTAGTCGCGTGAGCCAGTCGAGCATCTCGAGGCCTTGATCGAGTGTGTCGCCCTCGTCGAGGTGCAGCCCAGCTGCGATCACCACCTGGGGAATCACCGCGTTGGCGTAGGTCAGGCGAGACTCGGGCCAGGGGATCGAGGCATCCCGGCGTTCCACCATCATGTCGCGGGCGTCGGCGAGGAGCTCGAGGGCCGCGGTGTTGGTTGGGAAGCGGCGCAGATACTCGGAAGCGCCGAGCGCGGCGTGGGCCATGGACCTGAGGTAGGGGCTGCGCCTTGCACCGGAGAGCCCGAATGCCCCGACGGATCTTTCGATGCGGTCGAGGTTGCTGCTGCGACCGACGACCGTCCCCCAGGCCCATAGGGCCCGCCCCCAGTGGTCGCGGAGATTCGCATCGCCAGACCAGACGCCATCGAAGCTCTGCCGATTGATGAGGGAGCCATCGGCCTGTTGGGCGTCTGCGAGGAAGTCGAGGCAGGTGTCGGCGAGACGGTCCACTTCTGGGGGTGCCGATGGATCCCGTGCGATGACGATCAGCGCACGGGCAACGTCGTCGACGCAGTAGCCGTGTTCGGGGAGTGGTAGCTGGCCGGTGCAATGCTCGAAGACTCCGCGCGGGGTGGCCAGTGCGAGCAGGTGGTCGTAGTTCATGCCGACGCCGCCAGGGGAGCGTCGAAGGCCTCTTGGGCGTCGCAACCTCTCCAGAGCCGATCCGCGAGCGCCAGGTAGCCCTCCGCGACCCTGCGCCAGTCGAGGTCCTCGGCGAGAGTCTTGCTCCGCTCGCGCATGCGCTCGCTCGCGGCGCCGTCACGGAAGATGTGCTCCACCGCGTCGGCGATCGCGATGGGGTCGCGATGGTCGACGAGCACGCCCGCGCCGGAGCCAAGCAACTCTGCCGCATGGGGGAAGCGTGTGGCCACGACAGGACCCCCGGCCGCGATCGCTTCGACGAGCACGCCCGAGGTGATCTGGTCGCGTGAGTCGTAGGGAAGCAGGAAGAGCGAGGACTCGCTGATGAGCTGCGCCAGGCCGTCATCGCTGAGGTACGCGTCAGCGAGAGTCACGGAGTCGGCCACGCCGAGCTTGCGCGCGAGATCGATGAGCGACTGCCGGTAGATCTCTCCTTCAGCGTGTCGGACGTTCGGGTGAGTGGCGCCCGCGATGACGTATTCGCCTGCGACACCGCGATCACGGAGCAGGGCCATCGCCCTGATGCCCCACTCGAGGCCCTTGCCGTGCCCGAGGAGCCCCCAGGTGAGGATGCTATTCGACGTGGCGCCCTCGGCGTCGCGACGGAGATGCCACAGGGCCGTAGCGCCGTGCGGGATCATGGTGAGTGTGCCCGGGCGCACGGAGAAGTCCCGGACCAGGCGCCTGTAGGCAGAGTGCGACAGCACCACGATCGCGTCTGACAGATCGAGGATCCCCTGCAGTGCGCGGCGCTGCCCTCCGGTGGCGACCGAGGGGACCGTGTGCAGGACCGTGATCACCGGCGTGGCCAGGGCGCCGATGAGGTCCACGATTCCATGCCCGTCCGGACCATCCCAGATGCCGAATTCGTGCTGGAGGATGACCGTATCGAAGGAGTCCAGGAGATAGCCCGTGACAGGCAGATCCTGGAAGCCCCGGTGCCGATGGAGGATCGCGTCATGGGGAGGGCTCTCGGGCCCACCTGGCAGATCCACCATTTCCACCGAGGCACCCGTATGCGTGAGCTCACGCGTGAGTGACTCTGCGAATGTGGCAATGCCGCACTGGGTTGGCGGGAAGGTGCTGACCATGGCGATCCTGGGAAGCACGTGGGCTCCTTTCGGGTTCAGTCACTGACCGCGGGCGCGGGCAGGGCGGTGATCACGACGTTGGATTCGTAGCTGCGGATGCTCTCGTCGAAGACACCTCCGCAGGTGATGAGGACTAAGCGGTAGGGGCCTCGATGTGTGAAGATCCGGGGTGCCTCCTGGGGGAGGCTGTCCTTGTCGATGAACTCGACGGACTCGACAACGAAGTCATGCCGGGTCCCGGACCGATCGGTCACGGTGATGGAGGCACCCACGGGCAGTTCCTCGATGGCGTAGAGCGCACCGGTGCCCTGAACGGCCGAATCCCGGTGGCCGACGATCACAGTGGATCCGTAGGACGCATCGAGGCGACGGCTGCCGTCGAACCAGCCCGTGACGAGCACGTCCTCGGGGACGACGAGGCTGGCGCTGCCGTCCATCCAGGTCCGCAGTACCTCCGCTTCGATGCCGAGCTCGGGGATGGACAACTCGGCGGGCTCACGATCACGTGCGGGGCTCTGCGCCTCATCCGGCAGTTGCGTCGTTACGTCCGGCAGTTGTGTCGCTGTTGTCGGTCCAGACGGGGTTGCGGCATCGGGGTCAGGGGCATACGCCGGCGACATGTCTTCGTGGAAGGCGAACGCGGATGACGTCAGGCCTCCCGCCGGAGGCATCGGTCCCCATGACAGGGCTGTCACGATGCCTCCGGCCAGGGCGGCTGCGACGAGTGTCGCCAGAAGCCGAGGCGAAGTGCGATGGGTCACGACCGCTCGCGTCCCGGGAGCAGTTGGCGCATCGATGCGATGAGCAGGGCAAGGAACGCAGCCGCGATGAGCCACAGCCAGGTGGGTTTGCCAGGTAGCTCACCGGGACCGCCACCGGCGGGGACGGAGGTCGGTAGACCGCCGGAGGGGTTGGGATTGTCGGTGGTGACCGGCGCCGGAGGTGTTGGCGTGCCGTCGACGGAGGGCGTCGTGATCGGAGTCGGGCTGGGTGACGACGTCGGAGCAGGCGATGTGG
>JBEGMG010000116.1:0-3548 GCA_041183165.1 Actinomycetota bacterium
GGGATGCGCTACGCATTCTTACCGCATCTGGCCGTTCCCTCTCGCAGCCCGCTCGAGTGAGCGGAAGCGTGGTCACGGCAAGCGCGACGTCTGCTCTACCGGCCGGCCGCTACGCACTGGCCTACCGCGTGATTAGCGAGGACGGTCACGTGATTAGCAACGCGCGGGGCTTCTCGGTGCGTCTCGCCGATCCGGTGTCGGCGCCGCAGACGGTGACCCTTTCAGGCACATCCGTGAGCCTGTCGGGCACCCGCGTGGGGACACGCTCCCTGAAGCTCAAGGGCGAATTGCGTCGCGCGATCGGCCAGGTCACTTGGCGACTACCCGGATTCCCCGAGCCCTTCGAATGGTCACTTGCCAAGGGCAAGGCCACAGGCATGCTGCCCTTCCCGGGGACCTACTCCGTCACGGTCACGGCGTACTCCTCGGCCTCGTCGACGCGGACGCTCACCGGGGTCGTCCGAATCAGCCCTTAGGGCGTTCACCCGTCCGTAGGATGCGTGGGTGAGATACCTGGTCACTGGGGGAGCGGGCTTCATCGGCTCGCACTACGTGCGCAGTCTGCTCGATGGCAGCCTCGGTGCCGAGGTTGCCGGCGTGACCGTGCTCGACAAACTCACCTACGCCGGCAACCTGGCGAACCTGGCCTCCGTCTCGAAGGATCCTCGCTATACCTTCGTCCAGGGCGACATCTGCGACGGCGCGGTCCTGGACCAGGTCGTGCCCGGCCACGATGTCGTGGTCAATTACGCGGCGGAGACTCACGTTGATCGCTCGATCGCGGGGCCGCAGGACTTCGTGGTCACCAATGTTGTCGGCACGCAGGCGCTACTGGATGCCTGCCGCCGGCACGGGACTGCACGCGTGGTGCACATCGGCACGGACGAGGTCTACGGCTCGATCGAGTCCGGCTCGTGGACCGAGGAGTCACCGCTGCTACCGAACTCCCCGTACGCCGCGTCCAAGGCTTCTGCTGAGTTGTTGGTCCGCGCGTACCACCGGACCTATGGCATGAGCGTGTCGAGCACGCGCTGCTCCAACAACTACGGTCCGCATCAGTTCCCCGAGAAGGTCATCCCGCTCTTCGTCACCAACCTCATCGATGGGGTCAAGGTGCCGCTCTACGGAGATGGCCTCAACGTCCGCGATTGGCTTCACGTCGATGACCACGTCCGCGGCATCCAGATCGTGGTGGAGCGCGGTGATCCCGGCGCGGCATACAACATCGGCGGGGGTGTCGAGCTCAGCAATCGCCAGCTCACCGAGCGGATCCTCGAGCACATGGGCTGCGACTGGGATGAGTGGGTTGAATACGTGCCTGACCGTCTCGGACATGACCGTCGCTACAGCGTCGACGACTCGCGACTGCGGGCCCTCGGCTATGCCCCGACCCGCAGCTTCGACGAGGCCATTGACGCGACCATCGCGTGGTACCGCGACCATCCGCAGTGGTGGCGCCCGCTCAAGGGAGCCGCGTGAGCCTCCCGCTGGCCGAGAAGACCTTCTTCGGCCAGCCCCGTGCGCTTGCCACGCTCTTCTTCACCGAAATGTGGGAGCGCTTCTCCTACTACGGCATGCGCGCCATCCTCGTGCTCTACCTCATCACGCCGCCCGACGGCGCGTCACCGCCCGGCGGTGGACTTGGCTTCTCCGATGCTGAGGCGGCGGCGATCTACGGCACTTACGTGTCCCTCATCTACCTGCTGCCACTGCTGGGCGGCTGGGTCGCGGATCGGCTCACCGGACCGCGGCGAGCGGTGCTCTTCGGAGGCATCGTCATCGCGGCCGGCCACTTCGTCATGGCGGTGCCGATCGAAGCACTGTTCTGGACCGGGCTCCTCGTCATCGCGATCGGCACCGGCCTGTTGAAGCCAAGCGTGAGTGCCATGGTGGGTGGTCTCTATGCGCCGGATGACACGCGACGCGATGGTGGCTTCTCGATCTTCTACATGGGTATCAACCTCGGGGCGCTGATTGCGCCGCTCATCGTGGGCTACCTGGGCGAGGACATCAACTGGCACCTGGGCTTCGCCGTGGCTGGGGTGGGCATGCTCATCGGGCTTGCGCAGTACATGGCGGGCTGGCGTGGTCTCGGCTCGGTGGGTATCGCGGTGCCCAACCCGGCGACTCCTCCCGAGCGACGCCGGGCGGGCATTCAGGGGCTGGTTGGCATTGTCGTCATCGCGGTCGTGCTTTTCGTGGCCCTCGGAGTCCTGGGCCTGGGAATTGCCGACATCACCGTGCTCTTCACGATCGTCGTGGTCGCCATCGCGGTCATCTACTTCTGGAGACTCTTCAAGCAGCCGCAACTCACACCCGTGGATCGGGATCGACTCTGGGCCTTCTTCTACCTCTTCCTTGCGGCGGTTGTCTTCTGGGCGATCTACGATCAGGGCGGGTCGACGATCAATGAGTTCGCCGAGAAGTTCACGAACATGGATGCAGGCGCCTTCACGGTGCCCATTAGTTGGATTCAGTCGATCAATCCGGTCTTCATCATCATCTTTGCGCCGATCTTCGCGGTCCTGTGGACCAAGCTCGGATCGCGCGCGCCGTCGACTCCCATCAAGTTCGCCATGGCGATCTTCGGCGTTGGGATCAGCTTCCTCATCATGGTGCCGGCCGCCCTGCAGTCCGCGGATGGCGAGAAGTCGGCCATCTGGTGGATCGTGTCGGTCTTCCTCGTGCAGACGTGGTCGGAGCTACTGCTCTCACCGAACGGCTTGTCGGTGACGACCAAGCTGGCTCCCGCTGGCCTGCTCAGTCAGATGCTTGCCGTGTGGTTCCTCGCGACTGCCGTCGGCGACTCGATCGGCGGCCAACTCGTGCGTCTCATCGACATATTGGGCTGGGCGGGCTACTTCGTTGCGTGCGGCATCGGCACCATCATCCTGGGCGGGCTCTTCCTCCTGGTTGTGCCGCGGATCAAGCGGCTCATGGAGGGTGTGTCCTAGCGCTTGACCGGAGGGGTGAGGTACTCCGCAAGATTCGCCGGCTTCAGTCCCCGCGCTCGAGCGGCGGTCACTGCCACCTTGAGGTCGGCGGCGACGTTCGCCGAGTAGTGCAGCAGGATCACTGAACCTGGCTTGAGCCCGTCGCCAAAGCGATAGCTGATGCGGCCCTGCTCCACGACGGTGTCCCACATGACGATGTCGGTGATGTGGCAGCGGCGTACGACCTCGTGCAGCACATGACCGTCAGGCCCCGCCCCGTAGGGCGGGCGAAGCATCCAGGGCTTCGTGCCGAACGTCCGTCGGAAGTCGACCTGCACGGGGCACACCTGCGACTTGATGAGTGCCGCGTCACTTGTCGCGAGGCTCGCGTGTGTCGTGGTGTGGTTCTGCACCGACCCCCACTTCGAGATGCGCTCGAAGTAGCGCACCTTGCTATCGGTGACCTGCGATGAAGTGAGGAAGCTCGTGATCGGGATGCGGTGCTTCTCGACGTACTCCAGTCCCGCCTTGGACGCGACGATTCCGTCATCGATCGTGATGAAGACCACCGGATCCTTGGTTTCGACCCGGTAGGTGACCGGCATCGCCTGAGCG
>JBEGMG010000117.1:0-3260 GCA_041183165.1 Actinomycetota bacterium
TCCGATTGCCCCAGGAAATAGGAGGATTCCTCGTCGCCGTGGCGGATGTGGCAGGTCATCGACCGGACGGGAGCCCCGGTGAGGGAGACCAGCTGAACGGTAAGCCGCGGCTGGGACGAGGAGTTGAGATCGAAGTCGCGCTGGTGGATGCGGTCGGTCGGGTAGAGATCCTGTAAGGTCGCGAAGAGGCGGTGGGAGATCGTCACTGCGGCGGGCGTCCGCAGGTCATGGTCGAGGGTCTGCAGCGGACCTGCCAATTCGCCCGGTGAGAGGAGCCGCAGCAGCGACCCCCACAGCGACGATAGGGGGCCCCACTCCCCAAGCGCCGCGAGCACCGGCGGGACGAAGGTGTGGTCGAGGCGCGGGACGGGGCGGAACAGCGCCTGTTCGATCAGCGCGCGTGTGACCTTTCGCGCCTGGCTCGCCGTCGGCTCTCCGTTCAGGAGAGTCCGGGGGGTCTCGATCCGGACTGCACCCTCCTGCAGGAGCCCCTTCAACACGTCGTCCAACCACTCCCGAGTCGTCTCCTGCTTGGGGCCCAGCGCCTCCGCGCACGCGCGGTAGGCGCGCTCGTAGTCAATCCGGATCTTGGCTTCGAGGGCCGGGAGGAGCGCATCGAAGGTCAGCTCGTACTCGACCACGACGGGCGAGGCGCCCTCGAGCAGAAGGCGGCGGAAGTTCGTCGACTGCTCTCGAGAGAGGGTCAGCGCGAAGGAGGCCAAGTGCGGCGCGGACGCGCCGCAGGCGCTCCGAA
Organism: Actinomycetota bacterium; assembly: GCA_041183165.1. GTDB lineage: Bacteria > Actinomycetota > Actinomycetes > S36-B12 > S36-B12 > Mxb001. The sequence continues at coordinate 755 of JBEGMG010000117.1, forward strand.
GGTTCACGTCCAGAGCGTGCAAGGTCGCCGCCCCCTGCTTCGCCTTCGGGAACACGAGCTTCGGGTTGGGCACGCCGCCCGCCAAGCTCAGCGCTTCCCGCACAGCCTCCAGGCCCGGCCCCCTCACACCGGCGCCCAGCGAGAACGCAAGGAGCCCGCCGCCGCCGTCGATCCCCGGCAGCAACCGCCAGCGCCAGAACAGGAGGGCCGAGTTATCCCCCGCGGGGTCGATTACGGCGGGCAGGACATAAAAGCGCTCAGGCACCTGCGGATCGCGCACGGCGATGACGATGCCGGCCCCGTGATCGACCTCGATCGGCAAACAGTAAACCGTCCCGGATAGATCCAACACTATGAAGCTCCCATACTTGATTCATGGAGGCTATTTCGATTCTGCGGGGGTGTCAAGGGCCACATAGATGGGACCACACGTGGGCCACGATTCAATACCTCATTGCAGGGACTCTGACTGGTTGAGCTGGGGGTAGGCGCGGGCCATCATGGCACGGGCTTCCTCGACGGAGAACAGCCATCGGATGGTGGCGCCCTCGTCGTTGCGTCGCTGCTCCCAACCGCGGAGAGGGGGACACAGTACATCTCGTCTAGCAGGACGAAGAACGGGTGCGGCTCGCGCTTCTCCGCCGCTGCGCGCTTCGCCTCGCTGGCGGCGCCGAGGAGGAGTCGCAAGAACGCCGTGGTGACGTACTCGCGCGTCAGCGGGTTGTAGAAGCCGAGCAGACCGCGGTTGTCCGTCCAGTCGGGGCGGACGGGGATGATCTCCGAGTTTGGGATGGTCTCCTCACGCTCCGCTGTCGCCCCGAGAGTGGAGAGCACGACGGTGTCGGGAAGGCCACCCGCCGGCCCTTCGATCCTGATCCGCAGCTTCGCCCCCTCCTTGAATGTCGCTGCGAACCACTGCTGCAGGCCGGCACTGAAGATGACGACCAAACCGGAGGGCCGGTCGGCGTTCTGCTTGTAGGTCGCAGCCACCAGTTCCCCGGTTGGCCACCGCACCTTGATGGTCCCCGCTCCTTGCTGTTGCAAGATCTGAGGCATGTGCAGACCGAGCGAGGCAGGGAGCACGATCCGACTGCGCATTTGCGCGTCGGCGGAGACGCTCACGACCGCGGTCCGCTCATCCATCTGCTGTGGAACGCTCACCTTTCGCTGGAGCGGAAACCGCCCGGCGATGGCCTGGGCGATGCGCGTCTTGCCTGTGCCCGAGATGCCCGTCAGGATGACGAACCGCTTGACCTGCATCGCCAGCAGGACGTTCGCGACCGTCTCGCCGGGGAAGTAGAGGCCGCCGCCATCCAAGGCCCGAAGGACCTGATGGAAGGGAGCCTTGGGCGGCGGTTCCTTGACCTTTGCGGTCGGTTTCAGGGGCACATCGGCTGGCATGCTCGTATGGTGCGAGCCGCCGGCCACGATCTTGTCCAGGGGCTTGTCGAGGTAGGCCGACAGCGAGGGCAATCTGTCGATGGCGGCGAACAGCTCCGGGCGTGGAGTGTACAGGTACTGGTCGCCGAGCCATTTTTGCTCGAACATCAGGTCCACGCCGAGCTTCTTCGTCGGGTACGTCTCACGCGGGCTGCGATTCACCCGCATCGAGAAGGCGGCCATCAGCCCCCGGAACTGCGCGCTGTCGTAGTGAATGGCCGCTCCCATCTCACTGCTGGTGAACCCCTTGCTCCCGGACGTACGCGCCATCTTGTAGAGCACCAGCTGACCTCTTGGGATGGTCACGCGGCAGAGCACGCGGAGAATGTCGCGAATGCGGGCTTCGTCGATACTCATGCCACACTCCCGAGGTCACCCAGGATCTCCTCGATCTGCTCCAGCGCGCTCCGCAGGTCCTCCGCGATCTCCGTCGCGATGACGTCCGGCTCCGGCAGGTTCTCCGCGTCGAGCAGGCTGTCGTCCTTCAGCCAGAACAGGTCCAGGCTGCACTTGTCGCGGTTGACCAGCTCGTCGTAGTCGTAGGCCCGCCAGCGGCCCTCGGGTGTGGCCTCGGTCCACGTCGCCCGCCGCTCGTGCAGCGCCCCGGTCTGGTAGAGCGCCACGAAGGCATCGAGGTCGGCGCGTTTCATCGGGTTGGTCTTGAGCGTGAAGTGCTGGTTCGTCCGCAGGTCGTAGACCCACAGCTTGCGGGTCCAGGGGTTCGGGCTCGCTGGCCTGCGGTCGAAGAACAGGACGTTCGCCTTGACGCCCTGGGCGTAGAAGATGCCGGTGGGCAGGCGCAGCAGGGTGTGGACCTCACACTCGGCGAGCAGCTTGCGGCGGATGGTCTCGCCCGCCCCGCCCTCGAAGAGCACGTTGTCGGGCACGACGACGGCGGCGCGGCCGTGGATCTTGAGCAGCGACTTGACGTGCTGGACGAAGTTGAGCTGCTTGTTGGTGGTCGTCGCCCAGAAGTCCTCGCGCTCGTAGGTGATGGACTCGCGGGCGGTGTCGCCGTCGTCGGCGACGACGAGGATGCTCGACTTCCGGCCGAAGGGCGGGTTGG
>JBEGMG010000118.1:0-3321 GCA_041183165.1 Actinomycetota bacterium
TGGATGGACCCCCGCCATCCACGCGCCGTCCTTCTCGCCCGCGATCGTCGCGGGTGGTCCTCGCTGTGCCGGCTGATCAGTGCGATGCACGCGCGACGTGCGGACGAGCATGCTGACGCGCGCTCCGATGCGCGGTCCGTCGCGGCATCCCTCGAGCAGATCGCCCTGCACTCCGACGGCCTCATCGCACTCCTCGGCCCGCACTCGCCGGTCGCCGAGGCTCTCGCCGCACGTCGACCGGATCTTGCCGACTCGCTTGTCGCGCCATGGCGCGAGATCTTCGGCGACTCCCTGCGCATCGAGGTCGTCAGCCATCGTGCGCGCAGCGGCACCCTGTCCACGCCCGTCGCCGCACGCATGCTCGGCTGGGCGCGCGAGCGCGGCATCACCCCGGTGCTCGCCCATGCCGTGCGCTACGCCGAGCCCCGCCAGGGCCGCATCGTCGACGTCCTCGACGCCACCCGCCGGCTGGTCGCCCTCGATGAGCGCCACCGTGACCGGCCCAATGCCCAGGGCTATCTCGCCTCCACCGGCTTCATGGCCGACCTGGCCGAGGAGATCGCCCGGGCCGCGGGCACGGGCTGGCGTTCCGCCCGCGACCTCCTGGCCGCCGCGGTCGACCTGGCGGGGGAGTGCGCCCTCACCCCGGCCGACCTCGGCATCGGCGAGGTCATCGTCCCCGAGCTCGACGTCGTCGCCCCCGGTCAGAGCATGTCCGCCGATGCGCTCCTGCGTGCGCGCTGCGAGTCCGCACTCGACCGCTATCTCGGCGCCGAGCGCATCGCCGCGCGCCACCGCCTCGAGGAGGAGCTGCGCACGGTCATGACCCTCGGCTTCGCCACCTACTTCCTCACCGTCGCCGAGGTCGTCGACCTCACCCGCGCACTCGGCATCCGCGTCGCCGCCCGTGGCTCCGGTGCTGGCAGCCTGATCAACCACCTGCTCGGCATCTCCGGTGTCGACCCGATGCGCCACGGCCTGCTCATGGAGCGCTTCCTCACCCCGCTGCGTCGCGAGCTCCCCGACATCGACATCGACGTCGAGTCCGCGCGCAGGCTCGAGGTCTACGACGCGATCATCGAGCGCTTCGGCACCGAGCGCGTCGCCACCGTCTCGATGATGGAGACCTACCGCGTGCGCCACGCCATCCGCGATGTCGGCGCCGCCCTCGCCATGCCCCCTGGCGAGATCGACGCCCTTGCCAAGGCTTTCCCGCACATCCGCGCGCGCGGCGCCCGCCAGGCCCTGGTCGACCTGCCCGAGCTGCGCGACTCCGGGATCGGTCGCATGACCGCGCGCGGTGAGCTCAACCACTTCTGGGACCTCGTCGAGGGACTCGACGGCCTGCCGCGCCACATCGCCATGCATCCGTGCGGCGTCCTCCTCTCCGACGCCACCCTCCTGGACCGCACGCCGGTCGAGCCCAGCGCACAGGGCTATCCGATGAGCTCCTTCGACAAGGACGACGTCGAGACCCTCGGGCTGCTCAAGCTCGATGTCCTGGGCGTGCGCATGCAGTCCGCCCTCGCCCACGCCGTCGACGAGGTCGAGCGCATCGACGGCGAGCGCATCGACCTCGATGCCGTCACCCTCGACGACCCGGCGACGTACGCCCTCATCCAGTCCACGCGCACGCTCGGCTGCTTCCAGATCGAGTCGCCCGGGCAGCGCGAACTCATCGGCAAGTTCGCACCCGACAACTTCAACGACATCATCATCGACATCTCGCTCTTCCGTCCCGGCCCGGTGAAGTCCGACATGGTCACGCCCTTCCTGCGCGCCCGGCAGGGCTGGAACGACCCGGTCTACGTCCACGACGACCTGCGGCCGATCCTCACCGAGACCTACGGCGTCGTCGTCTTCCACGAGCAGGTGCTGCGCATCGTCGCCACCATGACCGGCTGCTCCCTCGCCGAGGCCGACGAGACCCGCCGCTCCATGGGCTCGCCCGAGGGCCAGGACGACGTGCGCGCGTGGTTCTACCCCGCCGCGCTCGCTCACGGCTACGACCTGCTCACCGTCGAGCGCGTGTGGGAGGTGCTGCGCGCCTTCGCCTCCTTCGGCTTTTGCAAGGCGCACGCCGCGGCATTCTCGCTGCCCACCTATCAGTCGGCGTGGTTCAAGGCCCACCACCCCGCGGCATTCCTCGCCGGCGTGCTCACCCACGACCCGGGCATGTATCCCAAGCGCCTCATCCTCGACGACGCGCGCAGCCTCGGCATCGCCATCCTCGGCCTCGACGTCAATCGATCGGAGGCGACCTACGCCGTCGAGCGAGTCGCCGACGACTCCTACGCCATCCGCATCTCCCTCGCCGACGTCAAGGGCATGAGCGAAGCCGAGATGGAGCGCATCGTCGCGCGCCGCCCCTACTCCTCGCTGGCCGACTTCTGGCACCGTGCCGCGGTGAGCCAGCCCGTCGTCGAGCGGCTCGTGCTCGCCGGCGCCTTCGACTCCCTCCACGGCATCAGCAGCGGTGCAGTACGCCGTCGCGGTCGTGTCACGCGCCGCGACCTGCTCCTGCAGGTCGCCGACCTCGCACGCGGGGCCCCCCGGCGTACCCGCACGGAGAGCGAGGTCGAGCAGCTCACCTTCGAGAGCCTCGCCGGCGATGCTGCACCCCCGGTCACCGGTCTGCCCGAGCTCGGCCCGGCCGACCGGGTGCGCACGGAGCTGGAGGTCCTCGGCCTCGACGTCAGCCACCATGTCGTCGACTTCTATGCGCCGATGCTCGATGCGCTGTCGGCCCTGCGTCCACCCCTGGTGCGCAGTCGCGACTTCCTCACCCTGCGCTCGCAGGCGGAGATCCTCGTCGCGGGCGTCAAGGCCGCGGTGCAGACCCCGCCGGTGCGCAGCGGGCGACGCGTCATCTTCCTCACCCTCGACGATGCGACCGGTCCGCTCGATGCCGCGTTCTTCGACGACGTGCAGGGGCCCTACGCCTCCACTGTCTTCGGCTCCTGGCTGCTGCTCGTGCGCGGTGAGCTCCGGCGCACCGGCCCGCGCGGGGTCTCGCTGCGCGCGACCGGCGCCTGGGATCTCGGCCATGTCCACGAGGAGTGGTCGGCCGGTGGGCTCGACGCGATCGCGGCGATGCTCGAGGCCTCCCCGCGACCAGTGCCTCCTGAAGGTCCGCGGCGCGTGCTCCTGCACGCCAGCGGATTCCGGCAGTCGCCCTACGCCGACATCAAGCCCGCGGACACCGGGGCGGTGCCGGCCCGACAGGGGCACGCCGCGCCATCGAAACTCTGGCACTCCAGTCCCGGGAGCAGCGGGTGGTAGCCGCCAGGCCCATCCAGGGAAGGATGCTCACGTGAGCCG
>JBEGMG010000119.1:0-12745 GCA_041183165.1 Actinomycetota bacterium
CGGATCTGGTTCTGCTCGACCTGGGCCTGCCTGACGGCGACGGACTCGAAGTGCTGCGCGAGATCCGGAAGACATCGGATGTCCCGGTCATCATCGCGACCGCCCGTGGCGAGGAAACGGATCGCATCGTCGGGTTGGAACTCGGCAGCGACGACTATGTCGTCAAGCCCTTCTCCGTCCGGGAGCTGGCCGCGCGCATCCGCGCCGTGGGTCGCCGCCGTCGGCGCGAGCCGACGACGAGCAGCGCGCGTGTGGTGGTGGACCGCGACCGACGAGAGGCCACGATCGACGGGGAAACAGTCGATCTCACCGCGAAGGAATTCGACCTGCTGGCTGTCCTCGCTGAGGAGCCCGGCCGCGTGGTACCTCGGCAGGAGCTCTTCGCGCGCGTGTGGGATCCGGTGTGGGTGGGCACGGGCAAGACCCTGGATGTGCACGTCGCGTCCCTGCGCCGGAAGGTCGGTGATCCGGGCCTCATCGAGACCGTGCGCGGGGTGGGCTACCGGTTGGCGGAGTCGTGACACGTCGCCTCGTCCTCGTCATGACGGCCGTCGCCGCGCTCGTTGCCGTCGCTCTCGCGGTGCCGATGGTGCTGCTGGTGGCCAACGATCAGCGGGCGGCCTTCATCTCCCAACTCGAGGTGGAGACCCTCGCGGCTGCTTCCGTCCTCTCGTCGCAGCCCGAGTCGGCCTGGCCGGCCACGGTGGAGGACATCTCTGCGCAGGCAGGGGCGCGGGTCGTGGTCGTCGACGATGCGCTGGTGCTTGTCGCCGACAGTGACAACTCGGGTCTGGATCGCTCCTTCGATCGGCCCGAAGTCCAAAGTGCGCTCGAGGGCTCGCTGACGTCGAGCGTGCGCTTCTCGGACACGCTTGGCACCGACCTCAGGTACGTTGCAGCCCCTGTCGTCAAGGACGAGCGAGTGGTGGCCGCCGTACGTCTGTCCCTGCCGGAGACGACGGTGACCGAAGCCGTACGCCGCACGCAGCTCTGGCTCGCCGTCTTCGTCATCGCCGTCATCGTCGCCGCGGGTCTCGTCGCCTGGCTCCTCGCTCGGTCGATCGCGGCGCCACTCGAAGAGGTGGCGGACGTGGCGCGCGTCCTGCCTGACGACCTCGACCTCCGCGCGCAAGAGGGCCGGGGGCCGAAGGAAGTGCGCGATGTCGCGGCCGCCCTCAACGCCACCGCCGGCCGTCTCGGCGACATGATCGGTCGAGCCCAGCGAGTCGCCGCTGACGCCTCGCACCATCTGCGCACCCCTCTCACCGGAGTGAGACTTCGGCTCGAAGCAATCGAGGACACGGCGGACGATCCGCGTATCCGCAGCGAAGCGGCGGCAGCCACGGCGGAGGTGGATCGCCTGACTCGGCGCATCGATCAGGTCCTCGCACTCGCCAAGAGCGACGCCGCAACCATCGGCAGCGTGGCATCGGATGCCTCGATCCTCGTGGCTGACCGCGTCGCGGCGGCAGATCCGCTGGCCTCGGAGCGCGGCATCGCTGTCGAGTCGAGTATCGAGCCCGATCTCATCGCCTACACCCTGCCCGGGCTGGTGGGGAGATCGGTGGACGAACTCCTCGGCAATGCCCTCGAATACGCCCGGTCGCGCGTGCGCGTGTCCCTGGCCCCGTCGGGCGATCGCGTCGTCCTGCGCGTGGAGGACGACGGTCCGGGTGTGCCGGATGAGGAGCGTCAGCGGATCCTCGAGAGGTTCGCCCGCGGATCTGCTGCGCATCCTGGGGGCAGCGGACTCGGCCTCGCGCTGGTGAGCGAGGGAGCTGTGGCGAGCGGTGGGGCGGTGCGGGCCGAGCGCAGTGACATGGGAGGGCTCGCCGTCGTGGTGGCCTGGCCATCCGGCGCCCGGTGACCGTAGCCCTCGACTCTGCGAGGATCTGCCCGTGGAGACCGACGACAACCGCCAGGAGGTGATCCTCGTGGTGCGTCCCGTCCATGAGGATGCCCCCGATGGCGTCTTCGGTCTTCTCGCGGCGGTGGGTTCGGCCATGGGGGCGGCCGTCGGCTCGGCGACCTCGACCGCCATCGACGTCGTCACCACGGTGGCGGGGCCATCGACATCGGCGGTTCTCGATCGTGTCGTGCCCGGCGTGACCAACTCAGTGGTCCAGCGCATCGACATCACCGGGTTGGTCCTCGGAAGCGTCGACCTGCGCGCCATCATCACGAGCGCTCTGGACCAGCTCGACCTCACACGGATCGTCCTGGAGCGTGTCGACCTCCGACGGGTGGTGGAGGCCGCCCTCGATTCCATCGACGTGACGGAGATCGTGCTCCAGCGCGTCGACCTCGTCGCTGTCGTCGACGCCGTACTCGATCAGCTCGACTTGACCCAGCTCGTCGAGCAGCGCGTGGACATCGACGCGTTGGTCGCGACCGTCGATCTCGAGCCGGTGATCGACCGACTCCCCATCGTCGAGATCGCCGAGTACGTCATCGAGCAGACGGACCTGCCCGCCATCATCCGGCAGTCCACCGGTGGCGTGGCCAGCGATGCGATCGACGCGGTGCGCCTGCGCTCCTACGCCACCGATGTCGCGACCGCCCGCATTGTCGACCGGCTGCTGCCGCGTCGTGGCCGCAAACTCGATGCTCCCGGCGAGCCCGAGTCGCTGTCGGGGGAGGAGTCATGACGACGTTCAGCGAGTGGCAACGCGGTGATGGCAGGGAAAGCGCAGAGGACTACTCGATCCCTCAGGATGCACGCGAATTCCAGGGGGAGCGGGCGGGCTTCGCCACGCGCTTCCTGGCGTGCGCCATCGACGTAGCCCTGGTGGCGCTGCTCATGATGGGGATCTGGCTCGGCATCGAGATCCTTCAGCTCATCTTCACCCCCGGTGTCCAGGTCGATCCTCCGCGCGCAGCGACCCTCGTGCTGTGGGGCTACCTCTTCACGACCTTCTACTGGACGGTGGCCTGGGCGACGAGCGGTCGGTCGCTGGGTGCCTGGTTCATGGGCGTGCGCGTGGTCAATCGCAAGGGCGAGCGTGTGCACTGGCCGGTGGCGCTGGCTCGCGCGGCCTTCTCGGTGGGTTTCCCCATCGGCCTGGGCTGGGCGCTGGTGAGCAAGCGCAATCGCTCGGTGCAGGACGTCGTGCTGCGCACGATCGTCATCTACGACTGGAGCCTGCGGGCCCCGCTCGTCATCGGCTCGAGGCGTCCGACGTGACGTCCGCCACGATCGCGGCGTAGGCATCGATCACCGCGTCGGCCTGGACGGCGACGACGGTATTGCGTTGACCGGTGCCCAGGGTGATCTCTCCGCCGAGAATGCGCTCGTCGGCGACCACCGGGAGGTCGAGTCCGAGCGGGCTGATGGTGCCGCGGGCATAGCCGGTGGCGGCCAGCGCCTCATCGGCATCGGGCAGCGAGATGCGGCTAACGCCGAGGAGGGCGCGCAACTTGGGCCACGACAGTGAGCGGTCTCCCGGCACGAGCACGAGCACGTAGTCATCCTCGCCGCGGCGTACGACGAGGGTCTTGACCACCTGCTCCGGTCGCACGCTGCATGCCTGGGCGGCTTCCTCGACAGACGTCACGTGTCCCGGATGGATGATGCGGTGGTCGATATCGCGGCGCTGGAGGTCGATGACGCCGGGAGCGTCATCCGCCACGGCGGGCAGCCTCGATGGCAGCGACGTCGATCCGTGTCATCGTCATCATCGCCTCGAAGGCGCGGCGAGCCTCGTCCCCGCCGGCAGCGAGTGCGTCACTGAGCGCGCGCGGGATGATCTGCCAGGAGATGCCCCAGCGGTCCTTGCACCACCCGCATTCGCTCTCCTGCCCGCCATTTCCGACGATCGCATCCCAGTACCTATCGGTCTCCTCCTGATCCTCAGCGGCGATCTGGAAGGAGAACGCCTCGGTGTGCGTGAATGCCGGTCCGCCGTTGAGGCCGAGGCAGGGGACCCCCACCACGGTGAACTCGACGGTGAGCACGTCGCCGGCCTTGCCGGAGGGATAGTCCGAAGGCGCGCGGCTGACGCCCGTGACGGCGCTGTCGGGGAAGGTCTGCGCGTAGAAGTTCGCTGCACCTTCGGCGTCGGAGTCGTACCACAGGCAGATCGTGTTGTGGGTCATGTAGGGAGCCTAGATCCACGGCATCCGGAGTCGGCAGCGCGTCACGCACGCGAAAACGACGGCTTGTGACAGTTGCGCGGCGTGATAACCGTCACGAAACGTCGTAATCGAGGCACGAGCCCATGGTTGAGCGTGACCGGTCAGTCCACTGTGGAGCGGGTGACCGGGATCGAACCGGCACCACCAGCTTGGAAGGCTGGGGCTCTACCATTGAGCTACACCCGCGAGCGTGCGAGATATCAGGGTACCCGCTTGCGCGGACGCCTCCCACGCCCCTGGAGTAGCAAGGGATCGAGCGCCCCGAAGTAGCAAGGGATCGAGCGCCCCTAGACTGACGCCGCCTGCCCCGTGCAGGCGCACGGGGTGTGGCGCAGCTTGGTAGCGCGCCTGCTTTGGGAGCAGGAGGCCCCCGGTTCAAATCCGGGTACCCCGACCAGCGAGGCGTCTCGAAGCCGCGTTTTTGGGCGCGGAATCGCGGTCAACGGTCGTCTAGCGCGATGGGGGAAGGCCTGGTGAGCCGCCCCTGAAGGCCGCATGCGGCGGGCAAGTAGGCTGACGCGACTCATCAGCCGTAGGAGATGTCCGTGAAGAGCTCTGCCGAGACCCTCAGCCCGACCCGTGTGAAGCTCACGGTCGAGGTGCCCTTCGACGAGCTCGCCCCGAGCCTCGACGCGGCGTACCAGGCCATTGCGAAGCAGGTCTCGATCCCGGGCTTCCGCAAGGGCAAGGTCCCCTCCCGCATCATCGACCAGCGCGTCGGTCGTGCCGCGGTGCTCGAGGAGGCCGTCAACGACATGCTGCCCAAGGCGTACGAGGATGCCCTGCGCGAGAACGCGATCGTCCCCCTCGGGAGGCCCGAGGTCGAGGTGACCGAACTCGCCGACGGGCAGTCCCTCACGTTTACCGCGGAGGTCGACGTACGCCCTGAGTTCGACCTTCCGGACTACTCCGGTATCGCCGTCGAGGTCGAGGATGCGGTCGTCTCCGACGACGATGTCGAGGAGCAGCTCACCGGACTTCGAGGGCGCTTCGCGTCGCTGACGCCCGTGGAGCGTGCAGCGTCCGACGGCGACATCCTGCTCGTCGATCTGCTGGGCTACGAGGCGGATGGCACCTCCGTCGAGGATCTCTCCGGTCATGCCCTGTCCTATGAGTTGGGCACTGACGGCATGCTTCCCGGCTTCGACGACGCGGTGCGCGGCGCGACCGCGGGTGAGACCCGCACCTTCGAGTTCACGCCCGAGGGCGGCGAGTACGTCGGTCGCCCGCTCACGGTCAACGTCACCGTCTCGGCCGTGCGCGAGCGAGCGCTACCGGCGGCCGATGACGACTTCGCGCAGCTTGCTTCGGAGTTCGACACCATCGCCGAGCTCCGCGACGACATCCGCACCCGACTCGGCCGAGTGCGCGTGCTCGAGCAGGGCATGCAGGCCCGCGGCAAGGTCCATGAGGCGCTCCTCGCCCTGGTGGACTTCCCCCTCCCGGAGGGCGTCGTCCGCCAGGAGGTCGAGGACCACTTCGCCGACGGGCACGCCGGTGATGACGAGCATCGCGCCGAGGTCGAGCGTGAGGCACGCGACGGCCTGCGCAGTCGCCTCCTGCTCGATCAGATCGCCGAGGCCGAGGAGATCTCGGTGGGGGAGTCCGAGCTCTCGGCCTGGCTACTCCAGAACGCCCCCCGCTACGGCATGTCGCCTGATGCCTTCGCCCAGGCGCTGGTCCAGGCGGGCCAGTTGCCCATGGCGATCGGCGACATCCGCCGGGGCAAGGCTCTCGCTGTGGTGACCTCCAAGGCCCGAGTGGTCGACGCCTCAGGTCGTCCGGTCGACCTGGAGAGCGTCGATGCTGAGCTGCGCGCGGCCGAGGCTGACGAGGCCTGACGCCTACGCCCACGGCGAACACGCCCGGGGCCGGGACTACCTGGGCGCCCAGCGGCGTTAGGGTCGTCAGGCGGTCGGGTCCCCGACCGATCGAGAGGAGACCCGCGTGAGCATCGACCTGCGGACCGGCGCACCGAGCATGAGCGGATTCGGCGACATGCTCGACGAGCGGCTCCTGCGCGAGCGGATCGTCTGGCTCGAGGGCGAGGTCCGCGATGAGAACTCCAACCGCATCGCCAAGCAGCTCCAGGTGCTCGCGGCCGAGGATCCCGACAAGGACATCACGCTCTACATCAACTCCCCGGGCGGATCGATCACGGCGGGCATGGTCATCTACGACACCATGCAGCTGATTCCCAACGACGTGACGACCATTGCCATGGGGCTCGCGGCCTCGATGGGGCAGTTCCTGCTCTGCGCGGGAGCTGCGGGCAAGCGCTACGCGACGCCCAACACGCGGATCATGATGCATCAGCCCCTGGGTGGCATCGGCGGCACCGCATCCGACATCAAGATCCAGGCCGAGCAGATGCTCTTCATCAAGAAGCGCATGGCTCAACTCATCGCCGAGCACAGCGGCCACACCATCGAGGAGATCGAGGCCGATTCCGACCGTGACCGTTGGTTCACGGCCGAGGAAGCTCGCGACTATCGCCTCATCGACCATGTCTACTCCACGTCGGCCGATGCCCCGGGAGCCTCCAAGTGAACGCCGATCCCCGCATCGAAGGAGACCGCATGCGCACCCAGTCGGGGCTCTACACCCCCCAGGCCCGCTACATCCTCCCGGAGTTCCGCGAGCGGGTGGCCAACGGCGAGCGCGTGCACAACCCCTACACCAAGCTCTTCGAGGAGCGGATCATCTTCCTCGGTGTGCAGATCGATGACGCTTCGGCGGACGACGTCATGGCGCAGCTGCTGTGCCTCGAGTCCATGGATCCCGATCGCGACATCCAGATCTACATCAACTCACCCGGTGGCTCCTACACCGCTATGACGGCGATCTACGACACGATGCAGTTCGTCAAGCCCCAGGTCCAGACCGTGTGCCTCGGTCAGGCAGCCTCTGCCGCCGCCGTACTCCTCGCCGCCGGCACACCGGGCAAGCGCTTCGCGCTGCCGCACTCGCGCATCCTCATCCACCAGCCCTACACCGAGGGTGGCGGCCAGGCGTCCGATGTCGAGATCCAGGCCAACGAGATCCTGCGCATGCGCGACGAAATGGTGGGCATCCTCTCCCTGCACACGGGTCGATCCGCGGAGCAGGTGGAGAAGGAGATCGAGCGCGACCGAATCCTCACGGCAGATGCCGCGAAGGAGTACGGCCTCATCGATCAGGTGATCGCTTCCCGCAAGATCGCCCAGCCCGCCTGACACACGACCGCAGGGGCGCTTCCGCTACGGGCTGAACGCGCCGGGGCCGCAATGCCGCCCACGATGGGCCCGTGAGCGGTACCGTCGGAACCCCGAGGGCACTCGCCTGCCCGAGATCGAAGGAGTTGCTGTGGCGCGCATCGGTGATGGGGGTGACCTCCTCAAGTGCTCCTTCTGCGGGAAGAGCCAGAAGCAGGTCAAGAAGCTCATCGCCGGCCCCGGCGTCTACATCTGCGACGAGTGCATCGATCTATGCAACGAGATCATCGAGGAGGAGCTCAACGACACGGCGGATACGCCGTTCGATGAGCTGCCCAAGCCCCGCGAGATCTACGAGTTCCTCGACAGCTACGTCATCGGCCAGGAGGTCGCCAAGAAGGCGCTCTCCGTCGCCGTCTACAACCACTACAAGCGCGTCCAGGCCGGCGCCAATGTCCGCGGTCGCGACGACTCGGTGGAGTTGGCGAAGTCCAACATCCTCCTGCTCGGCCCTACGGGATCGGGCAAGACGCTGCTGGCCCAGACCCTGGCCCGGATGCTCAATGTCCCCTTCGCGATCGCCGATGCCACGGCGCTCACCGAGGCCGGCTACGTCGGTGAGGATGTGGAGAACATCCTCCTCAAGCTCATCCAGGCGGCCGACTACGACGTGAAGCGTGCCGAGACCGGCATCATCTACATCGACGAGATCGACAAGGTGGCGCGCAAGAGCGAGAACCCGTCGATCACCCGAGATGTGTCCGGCGAGGGCGTGCAGCAGGCACTGCTCAAGATCCTCGAGGGCACGACCGCTTCGGTGCCCCCGCAGGGTGGCCGCAAGCACCCGCACCAGGAGTTCATCCAGATCGACACCACCAACGTCCTCTTCATCGTCGGCGGTGCCTTCGCGGGTCTCGACCAGATCATCGAGCAGCGCATCGGCAAGAAGCGCGTGGGCTTCACCTTCGACATCGTCCCCGAGGACGGCGAGACGATCAGCGAGACCAATCCCGATGACATCTTCGGCTACGTCATGCCGGAGGACATGCTCAAGTTCGGCATGATCCCGGAGTTCATCGGTCGGCTGCCCGTCTTCACGTCGGTGGCCAAGCTCGACCGCGATGCGCTGATGAAGGTCCTCACCGAGCCGCGCAATGCGCTGGTGAAGCAGTACCAGAAGCTCTTCGACCTCGACAACGTCGAGTTGGAGTTCACCGACGAGGCCCTCGGCGAAATCGCCGATCAAGCGCTGAAGCGCGGCACGGGTGCGCGCGGCCTGCGTGCGATCCTCGAGGAGGTTCTCCTCAACGTCATGTACGACGTACCGAGCCGCTCCGACGTGGCCCGCGTGGTCGTCACCGAGGAGACGGTCCGCGACAACGTCCTGCCGACACTCGTCCCCCGCGAGGTCGAGACGCCCAAGCGTCGCGTCCGCAAGGAATCCGCCTAGTTCCTCCGCACCGAGTGCGCAGTAGCGGACGGCGATTCACTCCACAAGGGGTGCGCACGTGCGCACTCGCGGGTGTGCGCCCCGCCACTCAACGAACTACGCCAGTGTCACGTCGACGCTGATGGCGTCTCCGCCGGGCGTGAAGGTCAACTCCGCGATAGCGCCGGTCGCCTTGAGGTCACCCGCGATCGCCGCGAGTCTCGCCATCGACGCCTCGGCGCCACTCACGACGGCGCGAGACACCTCAGCCTTCATCGATGCCTTCGCCTCGCTCTTGGCCTTGCGCACGAGCGACAGCGCGATCGCCGTGTCCGCCACGACCGCACGATCACCGTCGCCGGCCATCGCCAGGACCTCGTCGGCACTTGGCCACGCCGCGCGGTGCACCGATCCCTCCTGCCACCAGGACCACACTTCCTCGGTGACGAAGGGCAGGAACGGCGCGAATAGCCGCAGTTGTACGTCGAGGGCGATGGCGAGGGCAGCCTTGGCGGACGCGGCGCCCTCGGGTCCCTGGCCGCCATACGCGCGATCCTTCACGAGCTCGACGTAGTCGTCGGTGAAGGACCAGAAGAACGTCTCCGCGAGTTCGAGGGCCCGCGTGTAGTTGTAGTCCTCGAAGGCGGCCGTCGCCTGGCGCACGGTCTCCGCGAGATCGGCGAGCATCGCGCGATCGAGCGGGGCGGTGACGGCGGAGGCGTCAGCCACGGGTGCGAAACCGAGGACGAACTTCGACGCGTTGAGGATCTTGATCGCCAGGCGTCGGCCGATCTTCATCTGGCCGACATCGAAGGCGGTGTCGGTGCCGGGGCGACCCGATGCGGCCCAGTAACGGACAGCATCGGATCCGTGCTCATCGAGCAGGCCCATGGGCGTGACGACGTTGCCCTTGGACTTGCTCATCTTCTTGCGATCGGGGTCGAGGATCCAGCCGCTGATCGCCGCGTCGCTCCAGGGCAGGCGATCGAATTCGAGGTGGCTGCGCACGACCGTCGAGAAGAGCCAGGTGCGGATGATCTCGTGTGCCTGCGGACGCAGATCCATCGGGAAGACGCGGGACCACAGGTCCTCATCGCGGCTCCAGCCGCCGGCAATCTGCGGGCTCAGCGACGACGTCGCCCAGGTGTCCATGACATCCGGATCTCCGATGAAGCCGCCGGGCTTGCCGCGCTGGTCCTCCGAGTAGCCCGCCGGTGCATCGCTCGAGGGATCGATCGGCAGGTCGGCGTCGTCCGGGACGAGCGGGGTGTCGTAGATCGGATTGCCCTCGGCATCGAGGGGATACCAGAGCGGCAGGGGTACGCCGAAGAAGCGCTGCCGCGAGATGAGCCAGTCGCCGTTGAGGCCCTCGACCCAGTTCTCGTAGCGCACCTGCATGTGCGAGGGGTGCCAGCGCAGCTCGCGCCCGCGCTCGAGCAACTGCTCGCGGAGCTCGGGGCCGCGGCCGCCATTGGTGAGGTACCACTGGCGGGTGGTGACGATCTCAAGTGGACGGTCGCCCTTCTCGAAGAACTTCACGGCGTGCGTGATCTCGCGCGGGTCGCCGACCATGTCGCCGGACTCGCGGAGCAGCTCGACGATGCGCTCCTTGGCCGAATGAGCGGTCTTTCCCGCGAGTTCGGCGTACGCCGCCTGGGCCTGCGGGGTCTCCATCCAGGCAGGAGCCTCCGGGAGGATGCGGCCGTCCCAGCCGATGATGGGGCGCGTAGGCAGCTGCAGCTCGCGCCACCACGTGACGTCGGTGAGGTCGCCGAAGGTGCAGATCATCGCGATGCCGGAACCCTTCTCAGGGTCGGCCAGAGGGTGAGCGACGACGGGCACCTCGACACCGAAGAGCGGCGTGGAGACGGTCGACCCGAAGAGCGGCTGATAGCGCTCGTCATCGGGATGCGCCACCAGTGCAACGCATGCGGGGATCAGCTCGGGGCGGGTCGTCTCGATGTAGATGGGCTCGCCGCCGTCGGTGCGCGCGAAGCCGATTCGGTGGTACGCGCCGGGGCGCTCGCGATCCTCGAGCTCGGCCTGTGCGACGGCAGTGCGGAAGGTGACGTCCCACAGGGTGGGCGCCTCGGACTGGTAGGCCTCACCGCGTGCGAGATTGCGCAGGAATGCGCGCTGCGACACGGCGCGGGCGTTGTCATCGATGGTCTGGTAAGTCTGCGTCCAGTCGATCGAGAGCCCGAGCCGGCGCCACAACTCCTCGAAGACGACCTCGTCCTCGACGGTGAGGCGCTCGCAGAGCTCGACGAAGTTGCGGCGGGAGATGGGGACCTGCTGCTTGGGGTCGGGCTCCGCGGGCGGCTCGAAGGCGGGGTCGTAGGGAAGCGAGGGATCGCAGCGGACTCCGAAGTAATTCTGCACACGGCGCTCCGTCGGCAGGCCGTTGTCGTCCCAACCCATGGGATAGAAGACGGAGTAGCCGCGCATGCGCTTGTAGCGGGCGATGCAGTCGGTGTGCGTGTAGGAGAAGACGTGGCCCACGTGGAGGGACCCGCTCACCGTGGGCGGGGGAGTGTCGATCGAGTAGACCTCGGCTCTCGGCCGGGTGCGATCGAAGAGATAGGTGCCGTTGGAATCCCATGCCTCCACCCAGCGCTGCTCGATGCCGTCGATGCTGGGCTTGTCCGGGAGGCGGGAGCTCATGGGCGCTCATCCTAGGAGGCGGCCACTAGGGTGGACGACGTGACCGAGTCGCCGCAGGGCTACGCCGAACTCCAGGCCGAGCTCCTCGGCCGCTGGCCGGAGAACGCCATCGATCCATCCCTGTCGAGGATCAGCGCGATCATGGACCTGCTGGGGCAGCCCCAACTGGCCTATCCCGTGATCCAGGTGACCGGGACCAACGGCAAGTCCTCGACCGCCCGCATGATCGCCTCGCTCCTGCGAGCCCTGGGCCTGCGCACGGGTCTCTACACCAGCCCGCACCTCACGGATATGCGCGAGCGCATCGAGATCGATGGCGAACCCATCTCCGCGCAGTACTTCATGCAAGTGGCAGGCGACGTGGCTCCCTTCATCGCCACTGTCGATGCGCGCGCCGAGGAGGAGGGGGGCACCCCGGTCACCTACTTCGAGACCCTCACCGCGATCGGGTACGCCGCTTTCGCCGATGCTCCGGTGGACGTCGCCGTCGTAGAGGTCGGCCTCGGCGGCACCTGGGACGCCACGTCGGTGTGCCAGCCGCAGGTCTCCGTCGTCACCAGGGTCGCCATGGACCACGCCGACATCCTCGGCGACCGCATCGACCTCATCGCCGGGGAGAAGGCCGGCATCATCAAGCCGGGCTGCTTCGCCGTCATCGCCGAGCAGGATCCGGATGCCGCCGATGTGCTGCAGGCCCGCGTCGACGAGCTCGGCGTACCCGCAGCGTGGGAGGGCCAGGCCTTCGCCGTGCTGGATCGCACGGTGGCTGTCGGTGGTCAGGTGCTCACTCTGCAGGGCCTGACAGGGACCTACGACGATGTCTTCCTGCCGCTCTTCGGCGCGCACCAGTCGCTCAACGCCGCGGTTGCCCTGGCAGCGACCGAAGCCTTCATCGGCGGCGGTGCCCTGGCACTCGATCCCGACAGCGTGCGCGAGGGATTCGCTGCGGTGACATCGCCGGGGCGACTCGAGATCGTCCGTCGCGGACCCACGGTCATCATCGATGCCGCCCACAACCCCGCCGGCGCCGCTGCTCTCGCCGATGCCCTCTCCGAGTCCTTCGCCTTCACCCATCTCGTGGGAGTCGTCGCCGTCCTCGGTGACAAGGATGTCCTGGGGATCCTCCGAGCACTTGAGCCGGTGATCGACGAGATCGTGGTGACCGAGAACGACTCACCTCGCCGCCTGCCCGTCGATGCCCTCGCCGCACTCGCGGTCGAGGTCTTCGGGGAGGATCGCGTGACCTCGTGCCGCTCGCTTGCCGACGGCCTCGACGCGGGAGTCCGGCTTGCCGAGGAGGCCGATACGTACGCCGCTTCAGGGG
>JBEGMG010000120.1:0-3343 GCA_041183165.1 Actinomycetota bacterium
GCGGTGCCGCCGACACCCCCCACGGCGCACTTATTCGCGGCCCCTGACGCGCTCCAGGAGGATCGCAACGCGCTCTGCGCGCTGCTCGGAGCTCAAGCCGTCCGTCTTGAGCGAGATACGGTCCTCCAACATCCCCAAGTGTTTCGCAATCAACTCCAGAGCGCGCACTTTTGTCGACTGCGCGACATCTTCCTGCTCCGCGACGCGCTTTAGTTCCCTTAAAACGAATTCAGCATCGACCTCGGCACGGCGCATAATCCGCGCCGAAGATTCCTGAATCTTAGAGGCGATGACGGGATGAACGAGGTTGCCCTGGGAGGCGGTGCGAGCGGTTTTCGGGGAGTAACCGGCACGGATGGCAGCCTGGAGAGCGTTGCGGTCCTTAAGATACTCCTCTATGAATTGCTCTTGACGTTTAGTAAGTTCACCGCGCTTGGGCATTTCCGGTGATCCTTGGCGCAGTTAACGCACCGCGTCACGCGAGGTTAACGACCTCGATATTGGCGTAGGGGATGACGTGGCTCGCGGCGCCCTCGGAGGGGATGGCGGTGAAGGCGATGCCGGCGGGGTGGAACGAGATCCGCTCGCAGACGACGACGTTGGAGCCGGTGAGGTTTTGAGCGGCAGCGTCGGTGGTGAGGGTGGTGATGATCCTGGCGCCAGTGAAGTGAACGCCGCCGGTCCTGACGCGGACGGAGTGGATGGCTTCCTTACCGGGGGTCGGGGCTTCCTTGGTAGCTTCCTTGGACATGGTTACTGCTCCTGGGTGACGGGCGCCTCGGAGGGCGTCTCGACGGGGGTGGAGAGGCCGCGAGCCTGCTGCTCAAGGGCCTCGAGTTCGCGGATCAGGTGCTCCGCGAGGGTGTGGAGCTTGCGCTGGTTGTAGACAGCCTCGCCCAGGCGGGCGCACTTCTCAGCGTAGCTCTTCTGAATATCCTCAAGCGTCATTTCTAGGCTCCATAGGGGTTGTAGAGGCACCCGGTGAGGTGATTGTCAAGGTCGCGGACGACCCAGGTCCAGTGGGTGTAGGTAAACGGGCGCTGGACGTGCGCGAGGAGGGCGCGGGCGATCCCGTAGCGCCGGAAGTCGGGCTTCACGTAGCAGTAATGCACCACGTCGCCCTCGGTGACGGACCACCCAAAGACGACGTTCGCATCGTCCGGCATGGTCGCGAGTTTGACCACCGGGGCGCGAGCAAAGATCCCGTCGAGCACCTTGTGATGCTCGCGGAAGTAGATCTCACGCGGAACGTGCTTGGTTTGCGGGCTCGCAGCCTGATACGAGCGCAGCCACGTCGCGTAAACGAGGCTTCTGGCATCGTGGAGGCCGTCAATGATGTGGTACAGCGGCTCGCTCACGACTCATCCTCGGGGATCGGCAGGGCGCGGATCTTTTCGTGAACGTCCGTGAGCGTGTGAGCTAGTTTAGCGTAGGCTAGACGTGCCGCCGCCTCGCGCATGGCTTCAGCGCCGCGCTGAAAAGCGTCAGCCTCAGCAGCGTGCTTACGGAAGCCAAAGCATGGTCCGTTGTGTCCGCTAGCGCGCAGGCACAAGCACTCACGATGATTTTGCCGCACGATCCGTTCGCAGATTGCAACTCGCTCGCTCATGTGAAGAAATCCATCCCGTCGTCGCTCGACGGTGACTCACTGGTCTTTGGCGGTTCCACCGCCGGCTTGGAGACTTTCACGATTTGAACGATGCTGTCAAGGAAAGCCGCCTCTTCGTCGTCAATCTCGACGGGCTTGGGCTTCACGGGGAGGTGCTGGGGCACCTTGACCTCGACCTTGAAGTCCTTCCCTAGCGGGTCCTTTTTCTTGTACTCGTGGCCCTTCCAGACCTCGTTGACCTTCTGCCGGTGACCGATTGGCCTGCCTGCTCGACAGTCCTTGCAGATGAACCCGTAGCACCGCCCGGTATTGGGGTTGCCTTTACAAATCGGGCACGGGGAGCGGGGCATCTTGAAGCCCTTGGGCGGGCCGCGCTTCTTCTGCACCTTGACGGCCCTGGCGCCGATCTCAGCGGACACAAGCTCCGCCAGTTCCCGGCTGAACTTGCGGACGAGGCGGTGGATCTTGTCGGTGAGCTCCAACGACTCCTTGGTCGTGATGACCTTGGCGTCCTTGGGCACGTTGGCCGGCAGTTCCGGCTTGTCGTCGCTCATTTCGCACCGTCCCCCAGAAACATCTGGATGATGCCTCGGAAGTAACTCTCAGCGGCCTTCTTGGCCTCTTCCTCGGTCTGGGCGTAGTCGATCTCGCACCAGAAAGACTCCACCTCCCAGCACCAGGCGTCATTTCGCTCGGAGTACCAGACGTAGCAGCGGGACTGCGGCCCAGGCTCGGCGACCAACATCTTGCCGACGACGTGCTCTGACTCCCGCCACTTCAAGGGCCTCATCGCTTGTCCTCGGGCAGCGGCAGGGCGCGGATCGCCGCCTCCATGTCACCCACAGAGGCCCATCCGGTCGCGTTGCTGCTCACCAAGGTTGCCGCCGCCTCGCGCATCGCTTCTGCGCCCTTGCGGTACGAGTCCGCAAGCATCCGCTCGAGGTCCGCCTGCGTGATCCAGCGGTGGATACGATCCTTGTCAGCCATTGAACATCCCCTCGCGGGCGTACTTGCGCCACTCGTAACGGATCTCGGCGTACTCGTCGTCGGTCAGCTCAAAGTCCTCGCCGTCGCACGTGACCGTGTGGATCTCCACGTCATCGTCCAGCAGGCACGGGGACACCTGGAACCGCACCTCGTACTCGCCCGCGAACAGTCCGTCCTCGGTCCACCGCGTGATCGTCTTGCTGCCGCGCATCGCTTGCCTCCTCGCTGCCTCACTGGCAGGGTGACGCTACCCTACGCGCTCTAAGAGGCGCCGTCAACATCTTAGTGACGCTACCTCGCAAGCGTGCGCTACTCCTCGGCTTTCCACTTATCCATCACCGCCCACTCCTTGTCGAGCCGCAGCCAGAGTTGCCAGTGGCTGTCCATCGGGGCGCGGATCAGCCAGCCGCCCTCGACCTCGCGCACGGCCCAAGCTTCTCGCAGGAGCGACTCGACCCGTTTGCGGGCTCGACCAGGGGCGCCGTGCCCAGTGTCGTCAGTCGCGGGACGGGTCATGGGAGCCTCGGGCCTTGTTTTTCTCGCCGCTAGGGTGTCTGGAACACACGCGAGAGCGCGATGCGGCATGGACACGTCCGGTGCAGCCCTCGCTCGCCATGACGCACGCTAGGGCCGTTCCTGCGTGTTCGCGGCAGTAGCCCGTGACGTTCTGAACGCCCAGCGGACCCTTGCAGGTCTTGCATTGTCTACTGTGTGACGTTTGCGGCACGGTACCAGCCCTTTCGCACC
>JBEGMG010000121.1:0-5752 GCA_041183165.1 Actinomycetota bacterium
GGCCAGGGGCGCGGCGAGTGACGCCCCTGGACAATGCAGGAGGCCCGGCCCCCAAAGGGACCGGGCCTCCTGTCAGTGCGTGACTTACGGAACGGGGACCTCGACCGGTCCGACGATCTCGATGCTCTCGAACTTGGTGTTCGTGAGGTACTGCACCACATCGATGGTCGCGGACTTGGGATCGCCGTACTCGTTGAAGTCCAGCGGGCCGGTCACACCGTTGTAGTCGGGCTGGCCACCCGCCTGGATGATCGCGAGGCAGTCGGCGTAGGTGCCGCAAGCCTCGCCACCCGCATCAGCGTTGGCGATCATCGGCATGGCCGCAGCCATGGCGGTGCCGTCAGCGCAGCCGGCGTACTCGGCCGCGAGCGCAACGAGAATCGTCGCGTCGTAGGCCTGTGCGCCGTAGGCGAAGTCCGTCAGCTCGGGATCCTGCTCGAGCAGACGGCCGTTGAACGCCTCGACATCGACCGAGGGGTCACCCGTCGGGACGGTGCCGATAACGCCGGTCATCGTGTCCTTCGGGAAGTCCTTGAACGCCGTCGTCGACAGGTTGCCGTCGGCGAGGTAGATCTGGACGTCCTGCGGGCCGATGCCCTGCTTGATCATCTCCTGGATGAGCTTGGTGCTCTCATCGAAGCCGACAACCTGGACGAACTCCGGGTTGCTGGCCGCGATCTCCGCGACCTCAGCCTCGAACGACGCCGCGGTGGGGTCGTAGGTGAGAGCAGCGGTGATCGTGCCGCCGCCGGCCTCGAAGTCCGCGATGAAGGCGTTCTGGAGGCCCTCGCCGTAGGGATCCTTGCGTGCGATGGTCGCACCCGAGGTGAAGCCGTTGTCGATGGCGTTCGAAGCCTGCACGGCGCCCTGGAGGGCGTCGGACGGGGCCGTACGGAAGTACAGGCCGTTGTCCGGGTAATCCGTCAGCGACGGAGCCGTGTTGGCCGGCGAGATCTGGAGAACGCCGTTGCTCGTGATCTTGTCGATGACGGTGAAGGTCACACCGGACGACGCGGCGCCGATGATGGCCTGCACGCCCTTGGCGAGATGCGAGTCAACCGTCTGCGAAGCGATGTCGGTCTCGGTGTCGCCGGAGTCGCCGTACTCGTTGACCACGGGCTGGCCGAGAACGCCGCCGGCCGCGTCGATCTCTGCGACTGCAAGGTCGACACCCGCGAACTCGGGCGGGCCGAGGTAGGCGAGGCTGCCCGTTGCCGGGAGCATCGTGCCGATCTTGAGCTGGGTGTTCTTGCAGTCAGTCGAGGGCGCGGGCTCGGCGGACGACGATGACGGAGCAGGAGCGGAGGACGAGGCCGGTGCGGCGCTCGAGGACTCCGAAGTGCTGCTGCTGCCACCGCATGCGGCGAGCACGAGGCTCGCCGCACCGAGAACCACGACGGCCCCGGCAATCGGGCTGCGTCGGATCATCAATTTCTCCTTAAGGGGTAGCGGGTCGCACCGGTGCACGACCACGCCGTGTGTGTGGGTTGAAACTACCCTGTGGGTGACCGGCGCTGGCACCCGCCCTGGGGGATCGTCACAGGATGGTTAGGAAACCGTGACACGGGTCGTTACCATTCCGTTATCTAAGTGGGTATGTCCCCTGTTTCGGTGGCAAGCACCTGTCTGGCGACGTCCCCCAGCGGCAGTCGGGCGTCCATGGCGGATTGCCGAAGCCATCGGTAGGCCTCCTCCTCCGAGAGCCCCAGGCGCTGGGCCACCACGGCTTTGGCGCGCTCGACATCGCGACGGTCCGCGAGGCGCTGCTCCGCCCGCTCTGCCGCAGCAGCGGACTCCACTGCCCGACCGCGTACATCCTGGAGCGTGAGCCATCCCGCCCAGGCCATCTCGATGGCGGGAACCAGGTCGTCGCGGCTCACGGGCTTGACGAGATAGGCCATGGCGCCAGCGTCGCGGGCCTGCACGATCCGGTCTCGCTGGCCGAACGCCGTAACGACGATCACGGCGGTGGTCTCCCCCACGCGCCGGGTCACCTCGATGCCATCGAGCCCCGGCATGGCGATGTCGACGAGCACCACATCGGGAACGAGCTCCAGAATCCGCTCGACGGCGGTCTGTCCATCTGCGGCCTGGGCGATGACGTCGTAGCCCTCCTCGCGGAGTGTTTCCACGAGGTCCATCCGGATGACCGCCTCGTCTTCCGCCACGACGATGCGAGGGCGTGCCTGCGTCACGCGAGGAGCCTAGGCCAGCGCGGGTACCCTGTCGGCCTGGCCCCGGTATCCCAACCGGCAGAGGAAGCGGTCTCAAACACCGTCCAGTGTGGGTTCGAATCCCACCCGGGGCACTACAGGCGCAGAAGGCTCACTGGAGCGTGAGCGCGCCCACCTTCACCGCGTTGAGGATGCCTGTCGCCCGCACGGAGCCCGCCTGCCCCTTGACGCACTCCACCGTCACCGCGCCACCCGGCTCGGGGATTTCGACACTCGCCGCGAGTGGGAAGGTGACCTGCCCGAATGCGGTGAGGGTCGTGAATGTCTCACCCGGGGCATCGAGCCCGCACGACACGGTGTCGAAGGGACCGCCGCTTTGGTCGAGGGAGAGGTACGCCGCCGCGTCGACGAGGTAGGTGCCCGCGGGCAGGGTGAGCGTGGCAAGGATGACGGGCGCGTCGGAGAAGGTGTCATCGCGTAGCGCGACCGAGAATCCGTCGCTGGGCCCGATCGGGCCCTGCGGTCCCGGATTGCCGACGTCGCCGGGCAGGCCTTGCGGACCGGGCGCGCCCTGCGGACCACTGGCCCCGGTCGCCCCCTGAGGCCCCTGGAAACCCTGCGGTCCCTGTGCACCCTGGGGGCCCTGGGCCCCCTGCGGCCCCTGCTTGCCGCGCGGACCCGGCAGGCCGCGTTGGTTCCAGACCAGGCGCTCCTCGTTGGCTGCGCAGGTGTCATCCGCGTTGATGATGCGCAATTCCCCGGTCGACTCGGTCACGCAGGAGTACACGCGAGGCACGATCTTGGCAGTGGCGTCATCGCGTGCAGCGATGGCAGGTGCGACGAGCGCAGCGCCCAGCACCGCTCCGGCCAGCACGCCCGCGCCGGCTACGACCGGCACCCACCTCATCGAACCGCCTCCTGCGCGCGCTGCCCTGGGCCTGACTCAGGCCTCGAGGTCCAGTGTGGACCTCTGTCCCGCGATTCTCGCGAGCAGGCCGTTCACAAAGGCTGGCGAGTCGTCCGTGGACAGTTCCCGCGCGAGCGTGACCGCCTCATCGAGCGCCACTGCCTCGGGGACATCGCCCCAGAGGACCTCATAGGCGCCCAGTCGCAGGATTGCCCGGTCAACACCGGGCATCCGGTCCAGGGTCCAGCCCAGGGAGTACGTCGTGAGCAGCTCGTCGATCCGCTCCTGGTGGGCCGTCACGCCCGTGACGAGTTCGGCGACGTAAGGGTTGAGCGGCGAGTCGCCCTCCTCCGAGCGCAGGCGCTCGGAATCGGCCAGGACGGTCAAGGGGTCGACGCCGCGCAGATCGGCCTGGAAGAGGACGTCGAGTGCGCGCTTGCGCGCCTTATGGCGAGCGGACACGTCAGGTGACGCGACCGAGGTAGGAGCCGTCGCGTGTGTCCACCTTGACGCGCGTGTCCGTCTCGATGAAGAGCGGCACCTGGATCTCGGCGCCCGTCTCGAGCGTGGCGGGCTTGGTGCCGCCAGTCGAGCGATCGCCCTGCAGCCCAGGCTCGGTGTAGGTGATGGTGAGCTCGACCGCTGCGGGGAGCTCGATGTAGAGGGCATTTCCCTCGTGCATGGCGACGATGCACTCCTGGTTCTCGAGCATCCAGCGCGAGTTGTCGCTGACAACGGCGTTGGGGATGGTCACCTGGTCGTAGGTCGAGGTGTCCATGAAGACCCAGTCATCGCCATCGCGGTAGAGGTACTGCATGTCGCGCTTGTCGACGTTGGCGGTCTCGACCTTGACGCCAGCATTGAAGGTCTTGTCGACCACCTTGCCCGAGAGGACGTTCTTGAGCTTGGTGCGCACGAATGCCCCGCCCTTGCCGGGCTTGACGTGCTGGAACTCCACGACAGTCCACAGCTGACCGTCGAGATTGAGCACCAGACCGTTCTTCAGGTCATTGGTCGTTGCCACGTGCCGTCGTCCTCCCGAATCAGCCCAGCACTACGAGGTCGCGGGGCGACGCCGTCAGCGATCTGCTGGGACCCTCTCCCACCAGGATGGTGTCCTCGATGCGCACACCGCCCCTTCCGGGGAGGTAGATGCCGGGTTCGATGGTCACCGGTGAGCCGGCGGGGAGCATACCCGTGGACCTCTGACTGAAGAACGGCGCCTCGTGGATCTCGAGTCCCACGCCATGCCCGAGGCCGTGATCGAAGTGGGCGCCAAACCCAGCATCCGCGACGACGGATCGGGCCGCGGTGTCCACGTCGATCAGGGCCGCGCCTGACTGAGCCGCTGCTCGACCGGCCTCCTGCGCTCGCTCGACGACAGCGTGGATCTCCCGCTGCCAGTCAGCAGGCGCGCCGACGACGAAGGTGCGGGTTTCGTCGGCGTGATAGCCGCCCACCGCGGCGCCGAAGTCGATGAGCAGCAGGTCGCCTTCCTCGAGGGCGCGATCGGACGGCTCGTGGTGGGGCTTGGCTGAGTGCGGTCCGCCCGCGACGATCGTCTCGAAGGACAACTCATCGGCGCCCCGGTCGAACATTTCGGCCTCGAGCCACCGTGCGATCTGGCGCTCGGTGAGTCCCGCATGAATGCGCGGCAGGATCGCCTGGAGTGCCGCGTCGCTGATCTCGCATGCGCGCTCGATGAGGGCGATCTCTTCAGCGTCCTTGAGGATGCGGCAGGCTTCCACGACCCCTGAGGTCTCCTGCAGGGACGTCCCAATCACTCCCTCGAGGGCCCGCAGGTCACTCACGCTGAGGTGGGCGGACTCCACCGCGAGGACTCCACCGCCCGCCTCCGCCCACGCCGACGCCACGGACGTGATCGTGGCTCGGTCCAGGTGAATGGGCAGATCAGGACACTGCTCGGATGCCTGCACGGTGTACCGGCCATCCGTACCGAGCAGGGCGGCGTCCTCCTGAAGGAGTAGAACGCCATTGCTGCCCGTGAACCCAGTCAGATAGCGCACATTCGCCAAAGACGTCACCAGCAGCGCCGTTGCTGTCGGGCACGTGAGATCGATCTGCTTCCAGGCCTGCGCACGTCGTCGCGCGTGCACGTCAGGCATGCGGCGCACTCCCCGCGATGGCGCGCAGGGCGAGGGCATACGACTCGATGCCAAAGCCGCTGATCGATCCGTTCACGACGGCTGCGATGACCGATGTGTGCCGGAACTCCTCGCGAGCTGCGGGATTGGACAGGTGGACCTCGACGGTCATCGATCCGACCTGCGCCAACGCATCACGCAGCGCGTAGGAGTAGTGGGTGAACGCACCGGCGTTGAGGACCACAGCGATGCGCTGATCGGCCGCCTCGTGGAGCCACTGGACGAGCTCGGACTCCGAGTCCGTCTGCCTCACCTCAACGTCGAGGCCGAGTTCGGCCCCCCAGTCACGACATGCCCTCGCCAGCTCCTCATGCGTCGTGTACCCGTAGATCTCGGGCTCCCTGACACCCAGCCGGCCCAGGTTGGGTCCATTCAGCACGAGCACACGCCGACCGGTCATGACGACACCTCCGCATACGCCGCCGCCAGCAGGGCGGGGTCGGGTCCTTCGAGAAGTGACGGCCGCGCCACTCCGTCGAGGATGACGAAACGCAGCATGTCACCAC
>JBEGMG010000122.1:0-3685 GCA_041183165.1 Actinomycetota bacterium
GCTGTGACCGCCGACGGCCAAGGCGTCTACGTGTCGGCCTTCTCCAAGAACGACACCAACGTCTACTTCTACTCGACCAGCGACTGGAGCGAGCCAGCCGCCGTGATCCCGACCGGCTCGCGCAACAAGGAGCTCGCGCTGAGCCCTGACGGCACCCAGCTCTGGGTCGCCGGCAACTCCGTCGATCAGGTCCACGTCATCGATACGGCGACCAATGACCTCGTGACCAGCGTCCCCGTGGGTAACAAGCCCGAGCGCATCGCCTTCACCCCGGACGGGCAGTCCGCGTGGGTGACGAACATCGGCACCACCAACGCGACTCCCAACATCTCCATCATCGACGTCGAGAGCCTCGACGTCACCGACACTATCTCCGGAGGCCCGCTGCCCTTCGACGTCGCCTTCACCCCCGATGGCGCGACGGCGTACGTCGCCAACTCCCTGGGCAAGAAGGGGTCCGCCTCGCCGGTCGGCACCGTCACGGTCATCGACGTGGCCACCGGGGCCAGGACCAAGACGATCAAGGGCTTCGTGCTGCCCGACAACCTCACCGTGTGCAACCCCCGCGTGGTGTGAGGCACCGGTCTTGACCTGGGCCGGCCCAGGCTTTAGCCTCCTTTCGTAGATTGTTAACAATCTTCTCGAGGAGTCCGGATGCCCACCGCCGTCGTCACCGGTGCTGCCAGCGGGATGGGCTACGCCACCGCCGAGATGTACCTCGCGCACGGGTGGCGGGTGATCGGCGTCGACATCACCCCTGACCTGGGTATCCGGCACGACGGCCTCACTCCCCTCGCGGTCGACATCCGCGACGTCGACGCCACCGCCGCGGGCATCGCCTCAGCCGTGGGCGACTCCTCCATCGATGCGGTGGCCAATGTGGCCGGGGTCTATCCGCCCACCACGATCGAGACCTACTCCGAGGATCTCTACCGCCGGATCTTCGACGTCAACGTCTTCGGCCTGCTCAACGTCACCGCCGCCTGCCTGCCCTTCATGCCGACCGGCTCCGCGATCGTCAACTTCGCATCGGTCGATGCGTTCACCGTCTCGCGCGGCCAGTTGCTTTACGGCGCTTCCAAGGCAGCGGTCGTCATGCTCACCAAGTCACTTGCACTCGAGCTCGCACCCAAGGGCATCCGCGTCAACGGACTTGCGCCGGGCTGGGTCGACACCCCGGCAATGCGGCCACCGGGCGCATGGCCGAGGCGGCGAAGTCCATCCCCCTGGGCCGGGTCGCACAGCCCGAGGAGATCGCCGAGTGGGTGTGGATCCTCACCGGCTCCGGCGCAGCCGGCTTCGTCGACGGCGAGACCATCGTCATCTCCGGTGCGGATGTCCTGAGATGAGCGCGGTCCGATGAGCCTCGAGCCACTGCCCGGCATCTCCACCGCCGAGATGGTCGCCCAGCGCATCCGCGACGCCATCCTCGAAGGCACGCTGCGCCCCGGGGACCGACTCATCGAGGCGGATATCGCCGCCGAGCTCGGCATCTCCCGCGGGCCGGTGCGCGAGGGTATCCGCCTGCTCGCTGCCGAGGGCCTGGTCGTGCTGCGGCGCAACCGCGGCGCCGTCGTTGCCTCGCCGACGTTCGAGGACATCCTCGAGGTCTATGTCGTACGCAAGGGTCTGGGCAGCCTAGCGCTGCAACACGCCATCAGCCTCGACGTTGCCACCGCGCCGGAGTTCGACGATGCACTCGTCCTCCTCGATCGGCTGCGCGATCCCGAGGTGCAGGCAGACCCGCTGCTCATGATGGACGCCGATCTCGCCTTCCAAAGCGCGCTCTTCGACCTGTCGGGTTTGGAGCGCATCACGTCGGTGCTGGACCAGACCGCGCGCGACATCCCCGTCTTCGTCCGCGTCCTCGGGATCACCTACGACTCCGTCGACCACGCCGCGCTCATCGAGCGGCACGACCACCTGGTCGAGGCCATCCGCACCCACCACCGCGACGCCGCGCTGCGCGCATGGGACGACCACATCCGCTCCACGGTCGGGGAGTTCTCGCGCGGCTACCCCGACGCCCAGATTGAGGGGATCTTCGAACTCCCGCTCATGCACCACATCCTCGACCATTCCAGCCACCTTTGATCACGCAGGAGATGCCATGACCCGCTACTGCATCATCGGCGCCGGCCCGGCTGGGCTGGCCTCGCTCAAGGCCATGCTCGACGCGGGCCATGAGGTCGACTGCTTCGAGAAGTCCGACACGATCGGCGGACACTGGAACCACGACTACGACGCCCTCCACCTGATCACCTCGCGCCAGGTGACCGGCTTCGCCGACTTCCCGATGCCCGAGCACTGGCCGCTCTTCCCCCACCGAAATCAAATGCTGGAGTACTTCCATCTCTACGCCGACGCCTTCGACCTGCGCCGTCACATCACCTTCGGGGTCTCGGTCGACGCGGTCGAGCCGATCGCGACAGACGGACCGGTCGGCTCTGCGGGCTGGATCGTCACGACATCGGATGGCGTGCGACGCGAGTACGACGGCGTGCTCGTCGCCAATGGACACCTGCGGGACCAGAAGATCCCCGAGGTGCCCGGCACCTACACCGGCAAGCAGATCCACTCCGGTTCCTACCGCAACACGGGAGACATCGAGGGACGTCGCGTCCTCGTCGTCGGCTCCGGCAACTCCGGCTGCGACCTCGCCGTAGACGCCGCGCAACAGCACTTCGACACCCACATCGTGATGAGGCGAGGCCACCACTTCCAGCCCAAGACCTTCTTCGGCAAGCCGCGCTCCGAGCTCGCGTGGATGCAGGAGTTCACCTTCGAGGAGCAGGACCTCATCGCGCGCCTGATGATGCGCGTCTCCGTCGGCGAGGCGTCCGACTACCCCGGCATGCCCATCCCGGATCACCGGGCGCTCGCCGATGGTCCGCCGGTGGTCAACGACCTGCTCCTCTACTGGATCCAGCACGGTCGCATCACCGTCCGACCCGGCATCGAGCGCTTCGACGGCACGACGGTCCACTTCTCCGACGGCACGAGCGACGACTTCGACACGATCCTGTGGGCGACCGGCTTCCACGCCTCACTGCCCTTCCTCGACGATGCGCTGCTCGTGAAGCAGGACGGCGTTCCGCTGCGCGTCGGCGGAGCGGTGGTGCCTCTCGACCTGGAGAAGCTCTACCTCGTCGGCATGATCGGCGCCCGCGGACCGCAGCCGCCCATCTACCCCATTCAGGCGGACCTCGCGGTGCGCATGATCGCCATCCACGAGTCCTCGCCGAGCGGGTTCGTGCCCATCGCCGGCCCGCTCACGCAGGCTCAGGAGCATGAGTGGCGTATCGACATCCTGCGTCCCCTGTGGCTCGATCAGGTGGAGCAGACGAAGGTGGCCCTGCGCGTCCTCGCCGCTGCGCAGCCGGCCGAAGCCCGCGTGGGAGCGAGTGCGTGAGCGACTGGCTCGGACTCACCGGCCGCACCGCCGCGGTGACGGGCGGCGGGAGCGGCATCGGTCAGGGCTGCGCGCTGGCCCTGGCCCGCGCCGGCGTGACCGTCTGGGCGCTCGACCGCGATGAGTCCGCCCTGGCCGACACCGCGCAGCAGGCAGCCGCCGAGGGCACGGTCGTGACCGGTCTCGCATGCGATGTGACGGACATAGCATCCGTACGCCGCGCCGCGACCACCGCGGGCGCCGTCGACATCCTCGTCAACGCCGCGGGCATCG
>JBEGMG010000123.1:0-4196 GCA_041183165.1 Actinomycetota bacterium
GCCAAAGAGCCAGAACCGCGATGCGGCATCACGTGATTGAGCACGCGCTCCCATGCGATTCACATGCAGGGGCGATTCCTACGGTGAAATCCCCCGGTGGCACCTGTGCGATTGACCGGGATCTGCCTAGTGCTGACTGATGAGATCCAGTGCGACCTGATCGAGTGCGCTCGGCACGCCACATGTCTGCGCGACTGCTGCGCCAATCGTCGATGGGTCGAAGACCACTCCGGGTGCAAGGAGATCGAGTGCCTGAAAGACGAAAGCCGCCGCCGGTGATGACGGTCCCCCTGACGTCGATAGCGGTTGCAGCGTGAGCACCTGCTCCGAGGCCAAGCCGACGCGCTCCGACGATGTGGCAATCACCGAGACTCGTGATCCCCCGCCGAGGACGACCGCAAGCGCACCCTTGGCGTCGATCCCCTCGAGTCCATCGACCACCACGAGGGTGCGCCGTTGACCGAGCACGCGGGGCAGGGCAGCGCGCAGAGCTTCAGGCGTGCCGTGCAGCCCCACGGCCTCGGCGATGCGCTCAAGCACGTCGTCCCCGCTGGATGACGCTGACGCATCCACCCACACGACGCCACCGGGAAGGTCGTCCATCACGGTGCGCGACACTGCAGCAGCCACACGAGTCTTGCCCACTCCCGCGATGCCCGAGATCGTGACCAGGGGTGATCCGCCGACCTCCAGCATGGTGGACACTGCGTGCACTTCGATCTGACGTCCGATGAGCGGGCCTGCATACCTCGGGGTGTCTACCTTCGATCCCCAGGCCTGTGAGAGCGCTGCCCCATCGTGATGGGCGAGGCGTGCTGCCGTTTCCGCGAACTCCTCCGAGGGCTCCGCACCCGTCTTCTCCTTCAGGTACGCACGGAAGTCGCGAATGACGTCGCCGGCCTCCGAGAGCCGACCCGCCATTGCGAGCGTGCGGGCGTAGAGCAGGGCACGCAACTCTCGGTCGGGATGATCGGCGTACGCCTGGGCCAACTGAGGGATCAGTCCGTCGCAGTCCTGAGAGGTGCGCACGAGGTCCACGCTCATGCGCAGGAGGGCATCCTCAGCGGCATCGCGCAGTTGAAGGAGCCCTGCCCGGCGTACGGCGAAGTCGCCATTGGGCAGGTCGTCGTAGGGCTTGCCCCGATAGAGCTTCACGGCAGTCTCGAGGTGGGTGCGTGCTTCGCGGAAGCGCCCCTGGATCACGTGATTCAGGCCTTGCTCCACATGCTTCCTGAATTGCACCTCATCGATCTGCTCGTCTTCGACGTTGAGTCGGTAGCCGACACCCACGAGCTCGATCGCGTGCGAGCCCAGGATGGTGCGCAGGTGAGAGACGTAGGACTGCAGACTGCGCAGCTGCTGCGCCGTAGCCGATCCCCAGATGCGCTGGGAGATGGCCTCCCGGGCGACGACTTCACCGGGGTGACTTGCCAGCACCGCAAGCACCCGCCGCTGCTGGGGCGCGGGCGGATGGATCTCCTCGCCGCCGCGCATGATGATCTGCGGGCCGAGGACGCTGATCGAAATCGGCATCACCAGGCTTCGTGCCGATCGTGACCCATCGCGGTCGGATGACGGTGAATTCCCTGCGGACTGCATGCATAAGGTCTACGCATCGCATGCGCGTGCGACAAGGTTCCCGCAGGTCACTCGTCGGTCAGGGATCGTGCCCGCGTCATGACCGAGACGCATGACGTGGCCATCGGGAGTCGGTGAGGCCGACTGACTAGCGGCGCAGGCTCATCTTGGGCTCGCCCCGGGAGTTCAGCCCCGAGCCGCGCATGCACGTGCCTCCCATGACCTGACCGTCGTTCCACACCTGCCTCAGGCAGTTGCGCAGCGCCAACTGCCCCCAGTAATTGGGATGCACGGATTCCTGCTGCATGGTTGACGACGCATTGGAGATCTCGATCTCGACGACCCACTCACTTCGGTCGACCGCACCCGGCTCCTGCCAGGAGGCGGGCCCGCCGACGTCGTACTCGTCATCGTCGTCGACACGTTGCACGTCCCTGTGGCAGAGGTTCCTGCTGTCGAAGGCACGGCTCGAGTCCATGTGGACGATCCGGAAGCCCGGCTCGATGACACGCGCCGCAGTTGCGGCCTTGCGGACTGTCTCGTTGATCAGGCGCAGGACGTAGAGGTTGGCCCAGGAGGCGTCGCCGTTGAAGAACCCGCATCCCCCCTCGTAGTGCCGGTCGAGGTCGGTGGCACCCTCCGTCTCGGGGTACCTCATGTGACTCCCCGCGGCCATGGGCTGCGGGTAGAGAGTGCTGACGAGGACCCAGTCACGGTCGGTCTTGCCCGCGTTGACCATCGCAGTCCTGATGTTGAGCATGGCCTGCATGATCTGATCCTGAGCCGTGGCCAAGGCCTCGGCGCTCACCCGGGAATTGACAGCCGGCATGTCCTTGCACTCGGGGCCCGTGGGGAGGATGAAGGCCGAGAGGCACTCGGCGATGATGCTTCCGAAGCCGACGTTGTTGCCCCCGATCGACAGGGCCACCATCTTCACGTTGTGGTCCTGGGCGAAGTCCTCGAGCAGTTGCGCCTGGCCGATCCTGCCGCCTCCGAAGTCAGCGAAGTCGATACCCGGCTTCCAGTCGTCGTCCGACACGGGATTCTCCATCATCTGCGAGAACGTGACCGCGCCGCTGCAGGCGAAGTTGATGGAGTTCGCGACCTGGATGTGGATCATCGCGGACTTGGAGCGGTTGCAGTTGGGGATAGTCTCCCGGTCGCCCGCGTCCCAGTACGCCGATCGGCCCAGTGCGTCGATCCTGCTGTGGCTATCCGTATCGGCGTTTCCTGCCCAGCGCCCACCTTCACCGGAGATGAAGGAGTCCCCGAGCGAGACCACCCACGGCAGGTCCTCCTGACCTGGCGTGCGGAAGGTCTGCGTCGCCACCGGGCTGGCACCGGAGTCGCTCACGGCCTGCACCTTCGCGACGTACGTCGTGGACGGACGCAGTCCGGTCAGGGCCACGCCCTCACTGCGCACATCCAGCGAGAGCTCCGCACCCGCGCCCTCGGCACCCTCGCGGAACAACTGGAACGTGTAGTAGTCGACAGGTGCCGCACCCGTGGATGCTGGCACCGTCCACGTCACAGGCACGTTGAAGGTCTTGCCCTTACCCACGGGCGTGCCCGCGGTCACATCGCGGGGTGCGGTCGGAGGGAGATCGCCGGACTCGGAGAACCGCAGGACCACCGGGGCTGTTCCGAGCGAGGCGCCGTCGACGCGCATCTCGATCGTCCCGCGCATGCGCTTCTCCACGACCCGCGGCAACGTCATCTTGACCTCTGCCCGCCGGCATTCGTAGACGAAGTCGTCCTCCCGCCCCGTCTCGGCATCGAAGAGAGAGCACGCGTTGCCCAGCCCCGATGCCCAGTCCGACACATAAGCACGCCCATTGGCGGAGAGTGCGAAGGTCGCGAGGGTCGTCCCCCTGCTTGCATCGGCGAGATCGAATGCCGATCCGTTCTGGCGCAGGGAGACCACCGCGTAGTTCGACTCGAAGACCGCCTGGGCACCATCGGAGGTCGCGAGGGACCACACTCCCTCGCGTGGTTCCGTCAGCGCGCCCGCGGATGGTGCACCGACGAGGACGGCCGCAGCCACGGCAAGGGTGACGGGGATCGCACCCCAGCGCAGCGGCTTGCGCTTCGACAGCATGGCTCGACTCCTAGATCTCGATGATGTCCTGGTGGACGAGGCGCTCACCGAGTAGCGCCTCGCGCGCATCCGCGCTCTCCGGAAGCGGGCGCGACGACCCGTCGATCCGGTGCAACTCGTACTCCTCCAGCACGATCCGGTAGCGGCCCCGCTCCCGGCGGGCAGGCACGGTGACTCCCCCCGTCCAGGTCGCGATGCCGGTAGTCGCGTTGATCCGACCGGCGAGGGTGCTGCGGCTCCGCTCGGTCCAGGCAGCCACGCTGCGTGGGTCCACCTTGGGTCCGGTCGGCCCTTCGTACTCCTCCACGATGGCGTAGACGCGGCCGGGGCCGGCTCCCACTGTGTTGCGGATGTACGACGGCCCGGTGAGAGTGACGCTCGCCCGGGTCTTCGTCGCTCCCCTAGCCGGTGCCGCCACAGCCACGCCGGCTGAGCGCTTGGGCTCGAGTTGGACCACATCGACCAGGCTCACCGGGGACAACTTCAATCCGCCGACACTGCGGTCCTGGTAGCGCGCGAG
>JBEGMG010000124.1:0-2500 GCA_041183165.1 Actinomycetota bacterium
CAGCGGGAGCGCTGACCTGCTCCTCGCCGACCGCGATCGGCCGGCGCTTGGAGATCACCACGGCCACCACGATGATGAGGGTGGCGCCGATCGCGATGGCCCACCGCAGCGCGGTGTTGGCACCCTCGCCGATGCTCATGGCCACGACCGCGGGCGCGATGAGCAGCGCAACGAGGTTCATCACCTTGATGAGCGGGTTGATGGCCGGGCCGGCAGTGTCCTTGAACGGATCGCCGACCGTGTCGCCGATCACGGTGGCCGCGTGCGCCTCGGAGCCCTTGCCGCCGAAGTGGCCGTCCTCGACGTACTTCTTGGCGTTGTCCCAGGCCCCGCCGGAGTTGGAGAGGAAGACGGCCATGAGGACGCCCGTGGCGATCGTGCCCGCGAGGTAGGCGCCGAGGGCACCCACACCGAGGCCGAAGCCGACCGCGATCGGAGCGAGCACAGCGAGAAGACCGGGCGTGATGAGCTCGCGCAGCGAGTCGCGCGTGACGATGTCGACGACCTTGCCGTACTCCGGCTTCTCGGTGCCCTCCATGATCCCGGGGTGCTCGCGGAACTGGCGGCGCACCTCGAAGATGACCGCGCCAGCCGCACGCGAGACCGCGTTGATCGCGAGTCCGGAGAAGAAGAAGACGACGGACGCGCCGATAATGAGGCCGACGAGGTTGGCCGGGTTGGCCACATCGAGCACGCCCGAGTACTGCAGCAGGTCGGAGATGCTGCGAATCGAGTCACCCGCTGCCGCTCCAGCACCCGCTGTCGCGCCCACGACCGCGTCGCGGAAGGCGCCGAAGAGTGCGGTCGCTGCGAGGACGGCGGTCGCGATCGCGATGCCCTTGGTGATGGCCTTGGTGGAGTTGCCGACCGCGTCGAGGCGCGTGAGCACCGCGGCACCCTCGCCCTCGACATCGCCGGACATCTCGGCGATGCCCTGGGCGTTGTCGGAGACGGGGCCGAAGGTGTCCATCGACACGATGACGCCGACGGTGGTGAGCAGGCCGGTGCCGGCCAGCGCGATCGCGAAGAGGCCGAGGACGACCACACCGCCGCCGAGCAGGTAGGCGCCGTAGACGGCCGCACCGATGACCAGTGCCGAGTAGACCGCGGACTCGAGGCCGAGCGAGATGCCCGAGAGGATGACGGTCGCCGGGCCGGTGAGCGAGCTCTTGGCGACGTCGTCGACCGGACGTCGGTTGGTCTCGGTGAAGTACGCCGTGAGCTGCTGGATGACGGCGGCGAGCACGATGCCGATGAAGACGGAGCCGATGACGTAGAAGCGCGGACCGATCGGGTCGCCCTCGCCGAGCGTCTCCGCAGCGATTCCACCCAGCGAGGTGATTTCGTTCCAGGACGCTGGGACGAAGAAGAAGATCGCTGCGACGACGAGCACCGCCGAAATCACGGCAGAGATGAAGAAGCCTCGGTTGATCGCGCTCATGCCCGAGCGATCGCTGGGACGCGGCGACACGGCGAAGATGCCGATGACGGCGGTGACGACACCGATCGCGGGGATGACGAGGGGGAGGACGAGACCGAGCTCGCCGAAGGCCGCCTTGCCGAGGATCAGGGCAGCGACGAGCGTGACGGCGTACGACTCGAAGAGGTCAGCAGCCATGCCGGCGCAGTCACCCACGTTGTCGCCGACGTTGTCCGCGATGGTGGCGGCGTTGCGGGGGTCGTCCTCGGGGATGCCCTGCTCGACCTTGCCCACGAGGTCAGCACCGACATCAGCCGCCTTGGTGAAGATGCCGCCGCCCACGCGCATGAACATGGCGAGGAGTGCTGCACCGAAGCCGAAGCCCTCGAGGACCTTGGGTGCCTCGCCCTTGTAGACGAGAACGACGATCGCCGCGCCGAGGAGACCCAGGCCGACGGTGAACATGCCTGCGACGCCGCCCGTGCGGAACGCGATGCGCATGGCCTTCTGCTCGCCGGACTCGTTGGCAGCCGCCGCCACGCGAACGTTGCCGCGCACGGCGAGCCACATGCCCATGTAGCCGGTGATGGCGGAGAAGACCGCGCCCACGAGGAAGAAGATCGAGCGACCGATGCGCTCGTTCATCGTCTCCGCGGGAAGAAGGAAGAGGACGAAGAAGACGATGACCGCGAAGATCGCCAGCGTCTTGAACTGGCGGTTCAGGTAGGCAGCCGCGCCTTCCTGGACCGCCGCGGCGATCTCCTTCATGCGCGAGGTGCCCTCGCTGGCCGATAGCACTTCGCGCACGAGCACGAAGGCGACGAGCAGGGCGAGTACGGCGATGACGGCGACGATGGCGACCGTGATGAAGTTGGTGCCGGTCAGGTCGATCGCGGCGGCAGCGGTGGTCATGGGACTCCCTGGTGGACGCGTCCGGGCGGGCGGAACCCCCCGGTATCAGGACCGGCCCGTGTAACGGGCCGAAACTCCCCGGGATCTTACGCAGGGCGGCGACGGCAGCTCCCCCGACCCCTGGGGCGTCGTCCATGTCGGCCCCATCATTCCCCGCCCGACTGACGA
>JBEGMG010000125.1:0-2990 GCA_041183165.1 Actinomycetota bacterium
GGTCCAGTCCGCCGAGATCGTCTCCGGTGGCCTGGGTGTCGACCTCACCACGGCCGCAACCCTCACGCTGGGCGGGATCCCGGTCGATGTGCGCGCGAGTTTCATCGAGACCGCGTATCAGTCCCTCACGATCGCTGGCCAGCACGGGATCATCGAATTCACCGGCAACGACACCTACACGTCCTGGCTCCAGCCCAGTGCGCTTCGTATCCGAGACCGTGACGGCGAGAGGGTCGAGCACTTCGCTCCGGTCGACCCCTACAGGCTCATGATCGAGTCCGTCTCCGCCGCGATCCGTGGTGAGGGCGGCTGGACGCCCGACCCGCAGTGGTCCCTCACGGTCGCCAACGCCATGGACGCGATTCTCGACAGAGGCCAGCGGCGCTGACCACGCGAGCGAACTTGGCCCTCGATGCCCGCGCGACCTGGCAGGGTGGGCGCATGTCCGAAGCGACCGGCGCCTCCGAATCCCCTGTCCTCGTCGAGGTGCGCGGCCACGTCGCTGTGATCACCCTGAATCGGCCCGACCGCCTCAACGCCATCACCGCGCAGATGGGTGCGGCGTATGCCCGCGCCCTCAGAGATGCAGACGCCGACCCCGGGATCCGCGTGGCTGTCGTCACCGGTGCGGGGCGCGGCTTTTGCTCCGGTGCGGATCTCTCGGTGCTCGCCCAAGGTCCGGAGGCTCTCGACGGGTTCGTCTCGGAGACAGCGTGGGAGGACCTCCCCACGGGAGCCCTGGACGTGAGCATCCCCGTGGTGATGGCGGTCAACGGTCCGGCCGCGGGACTGGGATTCGTCATCGCGCTCACGGGAGACGTCTGCCTGGCTTCGCCGAGCGCCAGGTTCATCTCCGCCTTCAGCCGCCTGGGTCTGGTCGCGGAATACGGCGTGGCCTGGCTCCTCCCCCGCATGATCGGGAGGCAGCGCGCTGCC
This sequence comes from Actinomycetota bacterium, assembly GCA_041183165.1. Taxonomy (GTDB): domain Bacteria; phylum Actinomycetota; class Actinomycetes; order S36-B12; family S36-B12; genus Mxb001. The sequence goes on from JBEGMG010000125.1 coordinate 937, forward strand.
GAGATTCTCCTCAGCGGTCGATCCGTCGATGCCGCGGAAGCCGAACGCCTCGGCCTCGTGCAGGGGGTGCACGACGACGTCCTCCAGGCAGCCCTCGACTGGGCCACGGACGTCGCCGCGAACTGCTCGCCGCATTCACTCGCGACGATGAAGCGTCAACTCACGGAAGCGGACCGCGCCGACCTGCGTGAGAGCATCGAGCAGAGCCTGCGTCTCATGCGCGAGTCCTTCCGGGGACCCGATCTCGCCGAAGCGCTCGTGGCGAAGGCGGCCGGACGGTCGCCGGAGTTCGGGCCGGCCTAATCGAGCTGACCGGCGTACGCCAGCGCCAGCCGCACCAATCGGCCCTGGCCGCCGGTCATCTGCGCCTGGAAGGACTCCGACGCAGCCTCCTGCGGTGAGACCCAGGTGAGGTCGAGCGACTCCTGGCTGGGCGCGCAATCGCCATCGCACGGTACGACGTAAGCGAGGCTCACGGCGTGCTGGCGGGGGTCGTGGTAGCCCGTGACGGAGGGGTCCGGGAAGTACTCGGCCACGGTGAAGGGGGCGGGGTCCAGGGGCAGGCGCGGCAGCGCCACGGGACCCAGGTCCTTCTCGATATGGCGCAGCAGCGCCTCACGAAGCCGCTCCCCGTAGAGCACACGCCCCGACACGAGAGCGCGGCTGATCGACCCGTCCGGCATGGCCCGCAGGAGGAGCCCCACGGAGGTGATCGACCCGAGGGCGTCCACCCGCACGGGTACGGCTTCGACGTAGACGATGGGCAGCCGCTCACGGGCCTGCTCCAACTGCTCCGAGCTCAACCAGGAGTCGCGGATATCGAGCATGTCGCTCATCGTTCGTCCTCTCGATCCTGGGCCGTCCGACCGACTCCGGTGCGGCGATTCGGTCCTACGCCTACGCTGTCGCCATGCCGACTGTAGAGCCCCAGCGCCCGGATGGGGCGCCCTACCCCGTCGCTCGCACGGATGCCGAGTGGCGGTCCCGCCTCACCCCCACCGAGTACGCCGTCCTGCGCGAAGCGGGCACGGAGCCTGCCTGGTCGGGCGAGTACGTCGGTACCAAGCAGGCGGGGACCTACGGTTGTCGCGCCTGTGGCGCTGAGCTCTTCCGCTCGGACACCAAGTTCGATTCCCACTGCGGGTGGCCCTCGTTCTTCACGCCCCTTGCCGGCGACCGGGTCGTTGAGATCGTGGACCGCAGCCACGGGATGGTCCGCACCGAGGTGAGGTGCGCCTCGTGCGGCAGCCACCTCGGGCACGTCTTCGAGGGCGAGGGCTACGCAACCCCCACCGACCTGCGCTACTGCATCAATAGCGTCTGCCTCGTGCTCGACGCCGACGATGCTGGGGCTGCAACTCCTTAGCCACCCCTGTCGGGCAATCCCGCACCCCATCTGAGCCTCGGGAACCCGCGGCGTGGGAGCGCCGACCGGCTCCTCGCCCGTCGTAACCTGACGAGGTGACCAGTGGCGAGGACTCCTTCGATCGCGCGCTGGCGAGCCTTCGTGCCGTGCGGTTCCGCCCTGAACTCACCATCGACGAGGGCCCTGCCCCCCAGCGCCTCGCGCCCCACGCCGTCGCCCTGACCGCTGACTTCGTCGAGGACGATGAGGAGCTTGCCTCAGGCAGATTCGTCCTCCTCCACGACCCCGACGGGGTCGATGCGTGGGAGGGCCATTTCCGTGCCGTGGTCTTCCTCCGCGCCACACTCGAGCCCGATCTTGCGACCGACCCCCTCCTCACAGGCGTGGCCTGGGCATGGCTCCTGGAGGCTCTGGAGGCGGAGGGTGGGCCGCGTGCGGCCCTCGGGGGCACCGTGACCCGTGTGATGAGCGAGTCCTTCGGAGCCCTGGGCGAGCGGGATGTGACGGGCTCCATAGAGATCCGGGCCTCCTGGACTCCTCTCGGCGATCCCGACGACATGGGCCTCGAGGCACAGGCGTGGGCCGCTGCGCTGGCGCAGGCCGCAGGTCTCCTCCCACTGCCCCCCGGGGTTTCGGCACTCGTGCAGCCGCGCCGGGCTACCTGAGTCGCCAGCGTGGAATCTCCTGC
>JBEGMG010000126.1:0-8581 GCA_041183165.1 Actinomycetota bacterium
GCGTAGGGGAGTGCCTTCGCTCCTCCGTCGATTCAACGCGTGAGGGGGAGACTCCAGCGGGCGATCACTCGGTCAAGGTCGGTCGTGGCACCATCGATCGTGAGGGCACCGGAGACGCGCACCGTGCCTGGCGCAGACCGCTCGGGCGGCGTGAAGGCGACGACGGGGTCGGACCAGGTCGTTGTGCCTGACGTCACGTCGAGCCAACTGTCAATGGTCGTCTCTTCCGGCGAGACGAAGGCTGACTCGAGGACTTCACCCTCGGCGTCGACCGCCTGGACCACGGCCTGTTCGCTGCGTTCCCCCGTGACGATGACGCGCACGGTGATCTCGCCGAGCGTGGACTCAAGGCCAAGGACGCCTGGCGCCCCGTCGAGGGTGAGCGATACGGGGCCATAGGACTCCACGGTTTCCGGAGCGGCCCCGATCGGACGGATGTCCAGCACGAGCGTTCCATCGGCCCGCACATTGGCCCGCTGCACGGTGAAGGCAAGGCTCCCACCGATGAAACTGAGTAACCCGTTGGGCCGCGGATTGGGCATCACCGCGGTCGTCCCGTCATCAGCGGGGCGCCAGCCCAGTGTGGACATGGCCAGCTCGGTCGACATCGTCCCCGCGAGCTTCTGGGGAGGTGCGGTGAACCACGATGCGACGTTGCCCGTGCGGGCCATCGTCAGTCGTATGGGCTGGCCGCCGGAGACCAGTGCCGCATCCTCTGCTTGCTGGACGACGAGAAGTCGTCCGCGCGACGTCCCCGGTGCCAGCGGCGGCGGAGTTGGAGCGGGGGTCGGGGAGGTGGTCGGGCTCGGAGCGGGGGATTCACTCGCCGACGTCGGGGTCGGCGTAGGCGCGGCCGAAGATGAGCCCGCATCGCCACCGCCGGTACAGGCCGCGAGGAGAGCAGCCCCCGCGGCAAGGACGGCGGCGCCGCGCACACGCGACGCCGCGGTCATGGCAACTCGAGGACGTCTCGTCCGAGGTAGGGGCGCAGAGCCTGGGGCACGACGATCGAGCCATCCGCCTGCTGGTGGTTCTCGAGGATCGCCACGATGATGCGTGGCATCGCGCACAGGGTGCCGTTGAGGGTGGCGACCGGCTGCACGTCATCACCCGAGCGCATGCGGATGCCCAGCCGACGGGCCTGGAACTGTGTCGTGTTGGAGGTCGACGTGACCTCTCGATAGGTGCCCTGCGTGGGGATCCACGCCTCGATGTCGAACTTGCGCGCGGCACTCGAACCCAGGTCGCCCGTGGCGACATCGATCACCCTGTAGGGGATCTCCAGAGCGTCCATGAAATCGCGTTCCCACTGCAGGATGCGCTCGTGCTCAGCTTCAGCGTCGGCCGGATCGCAGAAGACGAACATCTCGACCTTGTCGAACTGATGGACGCGGATGATGCCGCGTGTGTCCTTGCCATAGGAGCCGGCCTCGCGCCGGAAGCAGGAGGACCACCCGACGTAGCGCTTGGGCAGGGCGCTGGCGGGGAGGATCTCGTCGCTGTGCATACCGGCCAAGGGAACCTCGGCCGTGCCGACGAGATACATGTCATCGGATTCGATCCGGTAGACGTTCTCCGCCGCCTGACCGAGGAAGCCGGTGCCCTCCATCGCCCGGGGTGCGACGAGGACGGGTGGGATGACGGGGATGAAGCCATTGCGAGTCGCCTGGGCCATCGCGAGGTTGAGGAGCGCGATTTCCAGAAGCGCACCCACACCGGTGAGGTAGTAGAAGCGAGAGCCCGAAACCTTGGCGGCGCGCTCGACGTCGATCGCACCGAGCAACTCACCCAGCTCGAGGTGATCCCGCGGAGCGAATCCCTCGGCCACAAAGTCACGCGGGGTGCCGGCCATATCCAGGACCGCGAAGTCCTCCTCGCCACCGACGGGGGCACGCATGTCGACGACGTTGGAGAGCTCGAGCCACGCTTCGTCCAAGGCACGCGTCGCCTCGCCCGCCGCCGCATCAGCTGCCTTCACGCGATCCGAGAGCTGGCCCGCCTGCGCCATGAGCTCATCGAGTTCGGCCTGTGCGGACGAGTCGCCCTTCTTGACTGCGCCCTGCAGCGGTCCGATGCGCTTGGAGAGTTGCTTCTGCTCGGCACGCAGGTCGTCGTACGCCGTCTGCTTGGACCGCCGCTCGATATCGAGGGCTGTCAGCCGATCCACCAGGGCGACATCCTCGCCGCGGCGGCGCTGCGACTCCCGCAGATCATCAGGGGATTCGCGGAGCAGGCGAGGATCGATCACGGGACAAGGCTAGAGGTAGAGGCCGGGACCCTGACCCGGCTGTCCCTCCGCAGGAGCATCCGCTGCACTGGGGAGAGCTCCGGGCATGGCCTGACGGCGCATCTCCTCGAACTGGGCGCGAGCGGCCATCTGTTGCGCGAAGAGTGCGGTCTGGATGCCGTGGAAGAGACCCTCGAGCCAGCCGACGAGTTGCGCCTGGGCGATGAGCAGCTCCGCTTCGCTCGGCACCGAATCGTCGGTGAAAGGGAGTGACACACGCTCGAGTTCCTCAACGAGCTCCGGGGCGAGACCATCCTCGAGTTCCCTCAGCGAGCGGGTATGAATGTCTCGCAGGCGCGCCCGAGCCGCCTCATCGAGGGGCGCATTGCGCACCTCCTCCAGCAGCTGCCGAATCATCGAGCCGATGCGCATCACCTTGGCGGGCTGCTGGACGGACGCGGCCGAGGCCGGCTGTCGAGCGTCGGAGTCAGGCACGAGGACCACCTGCTGTTCTGGCGACTCGGGGTAGGGCGAGGCCGTGCCTTCCTGCGTCATGTCTCCATGGTGACATCACGATGAACTCCGCTTGATCCCGACTGAACGTTCAACCAGGCCAAGCGATTTCACATCTTGTCAATGACATGTCACACTTCCCGACGCGTCTTGACGGCGCACCGGATGGATGCGCATCAAGGAGGTCGCATTGGACTACAACTGGCTGACTCCCAAGGCCGAGGCGCGCCCCGCAGGCGAGAAGGGCTGGGGCTCCTACGTGACCGAGCGCATCAGCGCCGGTGAGACCGTCGCTGGCTTCGGCGGCTGGGTGATCGACGGCAGCCGGCTGGCCACCCTCTCGATCGACCGCCAGCATCGCTCCATCCAGATCGACACAGACCTCTTCCTCGTGTCCAGTGACACGCCTGAGCCCGGCGACATGCTCAACCACTCCTGCGAACCCAATTGCGGCCTCGCCGGCTCACAGCTGCTCGTCGCGATGCGCGATATCGAGCCGGGTGAGGAACTCAGCTTCGACTACGCCATGTGCGACGCCAGCGACTACGACGAGTTTCGCTGCCTGTGCGGGGCTGCCACCTGCCGCGAAGTCGTGAGCGGCTCGGACTGGCGGGATGCCGCACTGCAGGCGAAGTACGCCGGTTGGTTTTCGCCGTACCTCGTGCGTCGCATCGCGGCACTCCCCACCGCCTGACGGATCTAGACTTCCGGGGTGCTTCCTCCCGGGTTCACATCGCGACCCCTGGACCTGATCGAGGTCGACGGATTCCTCGACGGGCCCGACATCGATCTCGCCTACTCCGTCGTCTCGGCGGCAGACTCGGGTGTGCTGGCCATCGCGGAGGCCAGCCGCGAGTCCGTGCGCTCCGACCTGGTCAACCCGGACACGGTGCTGGAAGAGCACCGGCTCGTCCTCAGCGCGGCAGGCGACGCGGTCGGGCTCCTCATCGTGGAGCAGGACGAGGCCGCCCGAAGCTTCTTCATCGACGCGTACGCCGTGCCCGCCCATGGAGCTGCGCTCCTGCCACCCCTCATCGCGATGGGGATCCGAGTCGCTGAGCGGCGCAAGGACAACGGCGAGTGGCGCATCGAGTGCGGGGCCTTCGCGCAAGATGAGGTCTACCTCGACGCGCTTCACGTCGCTGGATTCGCCGAGGTCCGTCGCTACTGGCACATGCACATCGGGCTGGATGCCGCAGACGCACACGAGCCGCCGCCCCCACCGGGAGTGACGCGCACCACCGCCGCGACCGACGACGACCAGCGCCTCATCCACCGCCTGGACCAGGAGGCGTTCGCCGAGCATTTCGGTTTCGTGCCGAAGTCCTACGACGAGTGGATGCCGTGGCTGCGCGATCGGCGCGATGCGCGCCCGGACCTGTGGTGGCTGGCCTGGCTGGACGGGGAGCCGGTCGGGCTGTGCATGCAGGACGACTCCCGCATCGAGCGAGACGCAGGCCACGTACGGATTCTCGGAGTCGTGCCGCACGCCCGCGGTCGCGGGATCGCCACCTGGCTGCTGCGTTCCGCCTTCGCCGAGGCCGCCCGCGAGGGGCGGACAGCGATGACCCTCAGCGTCGACAGCGACAACACCACCGGCGCCACGGCGCTCTACGAACGCGCCGGGATGGCACCGGAACGGGTCATCCTCCTCCTCCGTCGCCCGCTCCCCTGACATCCGCCGGTGCCTCCGCGGCCGCGGGCGGCGAAAGGGGTCGACCCACGGGGACGTCTACGGCGATCTGTTACCTGTGATACCCCTGTGACATCCCGTTATCGTTCCGTTATCCGGACGCGGGTTTGACCGGTCCCCAAACGGTCATGGCAGGGTCTCAGAGTCGCTCGACGTGAGGGGGCAACCGCCCCCGACGAGCGGCCCGCCGAATCGGCAAGCCTCGACCGGGGGCACCACGACCCGGATCCGAGGGGCGCCGTACCGGGGACCCACGTCAGGGCCCAACCCTGACGAGACGGACGCGACAGCCGGTCGCGGCCGGGAGGGCGAGGCCCTCCTGGGGCGAATCCCGTGTGCTCACAGCACGCGGGTAGGGCGCTCTTCAGCCCGAGCCCGACAGCTCACCTGGGAGGCGGACGGAAGAGGGAGCGCATGCGCCGCACGATCCGCCGTACCACCCGTCTGACCCCCATCCGACTGACGACCGCACTCCTCGCCCCCGCGCTCATGGCCTCGGCCATCGTCGTGGGCATGCCGGTCACCACCGCCGCACCGGCGCTCGCAGACAATTCGCCGCGCGGAAGCATCCATGAGGATGCCAGTCGCCAGGCTGCCGCCGAGTACCGCAAGAAGGCACAGCGCGAGCGCGATTCGCTGCAGGACGGCGATCGCATCCGCGCGCAGGTGGTCGAGCGAGCCCTCGCCCAGGTGGGGGATTCCTACGGATCCGGGGGCGAGGGTCCCGACGTCTTCGATTGCTCCGGCCTCGTCGTCTACTCGTGGCGAGCGGCTGGCGTGAAGCTCACCCACTACAGCCGCGCGCTCTACGACGAGACGACGCGCATCTCGCTCAAGGATGCTCGCCCCGGCGACCTCGCCTTCTACTTCGAGAATGGCGCCCACCATGTGGCCATCTACATCGGCGATGGGAAGGTCGTGCACGCATCGGACTACGGAATCGGCGTAGTGAAGGGCGTGGTCAAGGGCACCCCGTGGACCAACACGCACTTCACGGGCATGGGTCGCGTCAATCTCGAGGGCTAAGGGTCGTCATCACTCCATGCGACCGCGAGGGATGCTCGCCACCGCATCGGCGACGGCAGCAGACTCCTCGGGTGAGAGATTCACCTCGGCCATGCCACCGCGAAGCTGCTTGATGTAGCTGCGTGACTCACTGCGAGCATGGACCGAGGTAAGGACGAAGCCATTGCCGTGGTCATCGACAAGGGCGGCGCTGAAGGACATGCGCCCGCCCATGTCACCGAACGCGTCGTAGCGGACGACACCGATGTGGCGCACCGCCATCTGGAGTTCCCTCTGGGTCGAGCGCAACTCGTCGGCTAGCCGGGCGACGTCGTCCCTCAGGAGCTCGACCTCTTCAGTCTTGCGGGCCACGACCTCCACGAAGGAGGCCCGGCCATCAGCCGCGGAGAGGACCGCGTACTGCCTCTTCATGCGGCCGGTGCGCAGGGCCAGCGCGATGGCGAGGACGAGGGCGACCAGGGCGACCGCTCCTACGACGATGACGCCCGTCTGCGCATCCCAGGTCACCGCTTCAGCCTAGTGGGGACATGCCCACCACTATCCTCAAGGCGTGACGTGGGCACTCGAAGCCGACCTCGGGTCCTGGGATTCCGTTGCCCGGGTCGTGCCCTTCCTGATCGGTGTCGCGCTGCTGGTCTGCGCGGGCATGAGCATCGTCCGCACCATGGTGATCCCCCGCATCTCGGTGTCCTGGCTCTTCGCCGTCATCATCAGGGGCACCGATGCGGTCTTCACGGGAGCTGCGCGCCTGATGCGGTCCTACCCGGCGCGCGATCGAGTGCTGGCATGGAGCGGACCGCTCGGCATCGTGGCGGCTCTCTTCGTCTGGCTCCTCTTCTTCCTTACCGCGTACGCGCTCATGATCTTCGGCGTCACCGATGTGAGTATCAACGACGCCTTCCTCCAGGCAGGCTCCGGCCTGCTGACCCTGGGGCTCATCGGCACTCCGGGCGAGAGCGTGACAATCCTCGACTTCGTCGCAGCCATGACCGGTCCTGCTGTCATCGCACTCCTCATCGGTTTCCTCCCCACGCTCTATCAGGCCTACCTTGCGCGTGAGTCCCGAGTACTGCTCGATACCTCGCTGAGCGGCGCACCCGAGTGGGGACCGGAGTTCCTCGTGCGCGTCAAGTTGCTCGAGGGCGAAGGCGATGTCCCGAAGATCTTTGCCCAGTGGGTTCCCTGGGCGGCTCAGGTGCGCCTAGCCCAGACGCTCTATCCCTCGCTTAGCCGCTTCAGGTCGGCGGTCAGCACCCGCAACTGGCTGATCGCCCTGATGTCCACCCTGGACGCGGCGGCGTTGACCTCCGCAATTTCCAAGGACCCTCCGGATCCGCGAACGGTCACACTGCTCCAGGAGGGCACCCAGGCAATCCTGTCGATCGATGCCGCGGAGATCGCACTGTCTTCACTCATCCGCCTGCAGCCCTGGAAGCGCCGAGTCGAGACGACCCTGGCCGTCTTCGGTGTCACCGAACGAGACCCCACCAATCCCGGGGAGCCGAGCACCATGGACGCCTACCTGCCCCACGGCATGCAGGCGGTGTCCGAGGCCGTGACCCTCGACAGCCTCCGCGGCCAGGTCCCCGCCACGAGGAAGGTGCTCATCTCGTACGGGACTCGCGAGTCGACACTCACGCGCGAAGAGTTCGACTACGCACTCGACTACCTCGAGTCGGCGGGGGTCACCATCGAGCGCAACAGGGACGACGCCTTCGAAGTGTTCCGCCGTATTCGTGGCCGATACGAGTCGGCGGTGTATCACCTTGCGCAGCGCTTCTATCTGCCGCCTGCACCGTGGTCCGGGCCTCGCGATCCCCAGACTCCCGTGATCTGGCCGACCCTGGCCGCGCGGCTGTCGGACTCCTAGTGCTCGACCTCGCCACCGTGGGCCTCGCCTTCATCCTCATCTTCCCGGCCGAACTGCCCGACAAGACCTTCATCGCGACCCTCGTCCTCTCGACGCGCTATCGCCGGCTCGCGGTGTGGATCGGCGTGGCACTGGCCTTCGCCGTCCAAAGCGCCATCGCCGTGGCGGCAGGCGGACTGCTCAGCCTGCTTCCTCAGCGGCTCGTCCTTGGCATCACCTTCCTGCTTTTCGCCGCTGGCGCGATCCTCATGCTCGTCTCGGGCCTGCGTGCGCGCAGTGCTGAGCTGGCGGAGGAGGCCAATGAGACCGAGGAGTTCGAAGAGTCGGCTGCTCGGCATGCGGGTGCATCGAGTTCGACGTGGCGTATCGCCATCACGAGCTTCATCGTGCTCTTCACGGCGGAGTGGGGTGACCTATCGCAACTTCTCACCGCCGGCCTGGCGGCACGCACGGGCGAGCCCTTCTCCGTCTTCCTTGGGGCCTGGCTGGCACTCATCATCGTCGCCGGCATCGCCGTTCTCATCGGAGGCTGGCTCCAGAAGCGCGTGGCGCTGTGGCGAATCCGACTCGTCTCAGCTGCCGTACTCGCCGCACTGGCTGCATGGACGCTGGTGGAGTTCACCCAGGCATGAGACTCAGCGCAGGGTGACCTGGCGGTTCTGCAGGCCTGCGCGGGCGCGGCGCTCGTCAGATGTGAGCGGCTCAGTGGACGCCATCGCTTCGGAGAGCCGCTGCCCGAATTCGGCGGCAGCGGACTCAGCGTCGGCAGCGCCGGTGCCCTCGGTCAATTCCCACACCGGCACGAGCAGGCCGTCCGCGCGGAACGAACCGACGAAGCGCGACGGTACGCCGACAAGTGAACTGCCCCCAGCGGCGTGCAGGCGAGCGAGCGCATCGAGGAGCTTCTCCTCCGGCTGCGGCATCACCCAGCGCAGGAAGACCTTGTCACCCATCTGCACCCAGTACGCCGCATCGACCGATTCCAGGCGCACGGTTGGCATGACCTTGCTGTTGGCTCGTTCGAGGGAGTCCCGCACACCGGGAGCCTCCGCGCTCGCCTCGTCTGCCATCCAATAGTCGAAGTCCTCGTGGATCGTGACCTCCAGCGGGACATCCGCGATGAGGTCCTGGAGGCGTGGACCGGGGCCGGGGAGTCCGACCGGAGGCACGGGAGTGCCCGGCTCGCTCTCCAACGCGCGCAGGAGTGCGTCGGCCGCATCGCGGCTGGGGTCGCCGGAGCCCGTGGTCACCT
>JBEGMG010000127.1:0-3528 GCA_041183165.1 Actinomycetota bacterium
CGATAAGGGCGTCGACCTTGCGGTCGTCGTCGGCACGGGCGTCGGCGGTCGCATCCGCAAGCAGGACGTGCTCGCTGCCGCCGAGCGCGCAGCCGCCCCCACCGCCCCCGCCTCGACAGCACCGGCGGAGTCCGCACCTGCCGCTGTCGCCACTCCCCCAGCGGCGAGTGCGTCCATGCGGGGCACCACCCAGCCGCTGTCGCGCCTGCGTCGCGTCATCGCCGAGCGCATGGTCGAGTCGCTTCAGGTCTCCGCACAGCTCACGACGGTCGTCGAGGTGGACGTCACGCGGATTGCGGCTCTGCGCGACCGCGCGAAGGCCGACTTCGAGGCACGCGAGGGCGTGAAGCTCACCTTCCTGCCCTTCTTCGCCAAGGCGGCCGTCGAGGCGCTCGCGGCGTACCCCTCGCTCAACGCCTCGATCGATCAGGCCGCCGGCACGGTGACCTATCACGGCGAGGTCAACCTCGGCGTCGCTGTCGACACCGATCGCGGACTCCTCGTGCCCGTCGTGCGCGACGCGGGGGACCTCAGCGTGGCCGGCCTCGCGCGTCGCATCACTGACCTGGCTGATCGCACGCGCACCAATCGCGTGTCACCCGACGAGCTCTCCGGGGGCACCTTCACGCTGACCAACACCGGCAGCCGCGGCGCGCTCTTCGACACGCCCATCATCAATCAGCCGCAGGTCGCCATCCTCGGCACGGGCAGCGTCGTCAAGCGCCCCATCGTCATCAGCGACGGTGGCAGCGACGTCATCGCGATTCGCTCGATGGTCTACCTGGCTCTCACCTACGACCACAGACTCGTCGATGGCGCAGACGCTGCGCGCTTCCTCACCGCGGTGCGGGCGCGACTCGAAGAAGGCACCTTCGCGGACGTGGGCGCCTGATGCGCGTCGCGGTCACCGGGGCCAGCGGCCTCATCGGCTCCGCCCTCGTCCCTGCACTGCGCGCGCGCGGCCACGAGGTCGTGCGCCTCGTACGCCGTGCACCCTCTGCGCCCGACGAGGTGAGGTGGGATCCGCGCTCCGGTGACGTCGATCTCGCCGGGCTCGCCGGCATTGACGGGATCATCCACCTCGCAGGAGCGGGTGTCGGCGACAAGCGCTGGAGCGACGCCTACAAGGCCGAGATCCTCGACTCCCGCGTGCAGGGAACGACGACGATCGCTCGCGCGGCAGCAGCGCTCGATCCTCGGCCGTCCGTCTTCGTATGCGGCTCAGCCATCGGCTACTACGGCGACACCGGTGACCGGGCCGTCACCGAGGAGTCGCCGCAGGGCGCGGGCTTCCTCGCCGACGTGGTCGCACAGTGGGAGGCATCCGCCCAGCCCGCGGTGGATGCCGGCATCCGCGTGCCCTTCGCGCGGACCGGGCTGGTCGTGAGCTCCAAGGGCGGCGCCTGGAAGCGGCTCATGCCGATCTTCAAGGCCGGTCTCGGCGGCAAGATCGGCTCCGGATCGCAGTACTGGTCCTTCATTTCCATGCGCGACGAGGTCGCCGCGCTCATCGCGCTGCTCGAGGACGAGCGTTACCGCGGTCCCGTCAACCTCACCGCACCCACTCCGGTGACCAACGCTGAGGTCACTGCTGCGATGGGCCGCGTGCTCGGTCGCCCCACACTGCTGCCCGTGCCGTCGTTCGCGCTCAAGGTGGCGCTCGGGGAGTTCTCGCAGGACGTGCTCGGCAGCCAGCGCGTGCTCCCCGCCGTACTCGAGAGCGACGGCTTCACCTGGAGCGATCCCACCATCGACTCCGCCATCCAGCAGGCGGTCGCCGGCAGCTAGCGCGCGACTGACGGGCCCGCGCCCTGCGCTGCGCCCGTTATCGACGTGAACAGCGCCGTTAACGTCGTTTGCGGGTGCACGCCAGGTCCCTCAGCCGACGACGGCGCCGGGCATATCTGCTGAGCCGATCCCGCGGATCCCAGCGCGGACAGACCCAGGAAGCCGGCCATCGCCGTGCCTGCGAGCGCGACTCCCCATCGCCACGGCAGGCGCACTCCTGCGAGCCGTGCTCCCGGAGTCCCCGCCGGCGCCCTGCGCGCGGCGTGCCGACCGCGCACCGTGGCGGTGCCTGATCGGCGCGGCGCTACGTCAGCGGCAATGGGCTCAGCGGGGCGCGGGGGTGGCGCCTCACTGACCCGTGCGCGCCGGTGCGCCGGCGGGGAGATGAGGGGTGTGTGCACGGCAGAGGCGTGCTCGAGGACCGCGGCGACCTTCGCCATGGTGGGTCGCGTCGCGGGGTCTGGATCGGATCCGGCAATGAGCAGGTGTGCAACGTCGGCGCTCACCGAAGACGGCGGCAGACACGCCTCGAGCAACGCCACGAGATCGTGGACGTCGGCCTCGGGTGTGCCCCCGGGCCGCCATCCGCTGAGGACTCCGCGCCCGTCGTGCACATGCAGGGAGCCCTTCGAGATGCTCCCGTGCGCGAGCCCTGCGTCGTGCAGCAGCGCCAGACCCGCGGCGACCGGCGCCAGGACTGCAAGGGCTGCCTCCCCCGTGACGAGCGACTCGCTCTCGACGGGAACCTCCCAGGTGAGTGCAAGTCCCTCGCCAGCGAACGCCACCTCGCGCAGTGGCGAGAGACCCTCGTGCCGCACGGCGGCGACGCGCAGCGCCTGCCGGCGGATGCGATCGCGCTCGACGAGATCGGGAGCCAGGGCGAGCAGGGTCGTGAGGGTGGTGCGGGGATGCGTCGTCATGTCGGCATCGTGCCCGCACAGGGCGGTCGCGTGCTTTCGGTTATCCACAGGCGACTAGCGTGAGTGCCATGTCCGTGATCGTGGTGGGTGCAGGTGTGAGCGGCCTTGCTGCCGCTCGGCAACTGCAGGCCTTCGGCATGCCCGCCACCGTGCTCGAGGCATCCGATGCCGTGGGCGGTCGCATGCGCACCGACGTCATCGACGGCTTCCGGCTCGATCGTGGATTCCAGCTCTACAACCCGTCGTACCCCGAAGGGCAGCGCGTGCTCGATCACGAGGCACTCGACCTGCGTCCCTTCGTCGCGGGAGCGCGGGTGGTGCTGCGACCCAAGGGGCGACGACATGTGGCCCGGATCGCGGATCCTCGCCGCGAGCCCAGTTGGGCCGTGCCGAGCCTTCTCGCGCGTATCGGCTCGCCGGTGTCGACCGCTCGCTTCGCGGCCTACGCCGTCTCGAGGGCGGTGCGCTCGCCCGCGCACCTGCGCTCGGAGCCCGACGTGACGGCCGCGGAAGCACTGCGCCGGGCAGGCGCCGATCGCACTCTCATGGAGCGGCTGCTGCGCCCCTTCCTCGCGGGAGTCTTCCTCGAAGCCGACCTCACGACCTCACGCAGATTCCTCGACCTCGTGCTGCGGTCCTTCGTCAAGGGCACTCCCGCCGTCCCCGCGCTCGGCATGCAGCGCATCCCCGAGCAGCTCGCCTCGGCCCTCGATGTGCGCCTGGACACACCCGTCGCGTCCGTCTCCGCGCGCGGCGTCTTACTCGATGACGGCACCGCGCTCGACGCCGATGCCGACATCGTCGCCGCCGACCCGCAGAC
>JBEGMG010000128.1:0-2714 GCA_041183165.1 Actinomycetota bacterium
CGTACGCAGGATCGGGCCCCGCGCCGTACTGGCCGAACGCGCCGTGCGTGGGCACGTCGGCGGCGGCCGTCGGGCGGATCGCGCCGATGAGCTTGATCTTCTCGCTGCGGATCTCGTTCGCCCGCATGCGGTTGGGCGGTTCCATCGCGACGAACGCGAGCACCTGCATGAGGTGGCTCTGGATCATGTCGCGCACGGCCCCGGTCTGCTCGTAGAAGCCCCCGCGGGTCCCCACACCGACGGTCTCCGCGGCCGTGATCTGCACGTGGTCGATGTAGCGGTGATTCCACACCGGCTCGAAGATGCTGTTCGCGAAGCGCAGCACGAGCAGGCTCTGCACCAGGTCCTTGCCGAGGTAGTGGTCGATGCGGTAGGTCGAGTCCTCCTCGAAGACCCGTCCGAGCGCCCGGTTCAGGCTCGCTGCGCTGGCTTCATCGGTGCCGAACGGCTTCTCCACCACGATCCGCTGCCATGAGCGGCCCTTGGGATCGAGGCTGCACCAGCGCTTGCCCTCGCTCACCAGGCCGGCCTCATCGATGCACTGCACGATCGGCTCGTAGAGCGAGGGTGCGACGGAGAGGTAGAAGAGGATGTTGCCCCGAGTCGCGCGTGACGCGGAGAGCGCGGCGAGGCGCTCGACCAGTGCCGGGTAGGCCGCCTGCGTCGCGGCATCGCCGGCGTGGTAGAAGAGCCGCTCTTCGAACGCCTGCCAACGCGCGGGATCGAAGCCCTGCACCGAAGCCTGCACGGCGGTGCGCATCTCGGCGCGCCAGCCCTCGTCGGTCTTCGCGGTCCGGCTCATGCCCAGGATCGCGGTCGCCGGATGCAGCGCACCGAGGCAATGCATCTCGTACATCGACGGGATGAGCTTGCGGTGCGTGAGGTCGCCGCTCGCACCCAGGATCAGGAGCACGCACGGGTCCGCACCCACGGGCGACCCCCCGACGGCTGGTTCGGGGCGATCGGTGGTGGCTGGTGCGGTTGGCGCGGCCGTCATGGGCGGTCGAGCATACGCCCGGCGTAACGCCTCAGAACAGCACTTGGTACTGGATGCCGACGTACATCTGGCCCGAGACGTCCCCGGCCGGTGGCTGGACGTCGGGCAGCAGGTTGTCCGCCGCCGTGGCGAAGCCATTGCCCCGGCTGTTGGCACTGAGCCCCTCGAAGGAGTACCCCACATCCAGCTGGACCTTCATGCTGTGACGATGGAAGTAGTGGCTCAGGTTCAGTTCGAGCAGGCTCAGCATGGGATAGGCAGCGTCGGCATCGGCGCCGGAGTCGCCGATGCTGTACCGCAACGCTGCTTCCCACTTCTCGGCCAGCATCGTGCTGGCCTGGACCAGGGCTCCCCACTGGTTGGACTGGCCGTCGTCGCTCTGGACGCGACGGAACACGCCCCAGGTGTAGAGCGACCACCCGGCCTGCTTGTGCATCAGGTCAGCGGTCACCTCGATCATCCAGGGATCGGCCGGGAATGGGGCTGAGGGGCTCGCCTGTTCGGCATCCACCGCCACCCCGAGGTTGGTGGCCTGTCCCTCCATGTCGAGCCACGGCGTGTACTCGCGCAGTTCCTTCCATGATCCGGCGAGCTTCCAGTCGAATCGGCTCGAGAACGCCCAATCGATCGCCAGGCTGTTGTCCCATGGCAGGTTCACGGTGTTGCCGGTGTTCCAGTCCGCCCCACCCGGCGTGGACGGCGACCGCACCGTGATCCCATCGAACCAGCCGCTGCGCCACATGAAGTGCTCGGTCTCCCACTCCAACGCGATCCCCCGGGATCGGGCGGCGCGGAAGTAGTTGTTCAGTGCACTCCGCTCCATGAAGATCGTGGTCGCGTTGACCATCAGTTCCTCGTGCGTGAATGCGGGACGGAACTGGCCCATCTTGAGCTGCAGTTCGGGGGACAGCACACGACCGACCCAGGCATCCTCGATGTCCGGGACCCGCGGTGACGGCACGCCGCTGGGGCGTGAGATCTGCAGCGCGTACCGCCACTCCTTGCCGAAGGCATGCCCGTCCATGATGAAGCGGGTCCGGCGATTCTCGAAGCCCTGCGTGTCGCCGAGCTCCTCGCGGTGGTTCCAGACGAAGCGGAGCTGCATCTGGACGTTCAGGTGGTACCTGAAGTTGCCGTCGGCCGAGTTGAGTTCCGTTCCCCTGGCATCGAGCCGGTAGAAGTTGTCGCCGACGAACGGTCCGTCCTGCGGGCCCGGGCCCTGCAGCATCGTGCGGGTCCCCGCATCTGCAAGCGCATCCTTCACGATGGCGCGGATCTCGTCCGCGCGTTCGGCATCCAGCGCACCCTGCGACTGGCTGCGCTGCAGGGCGCTCAGGTCTGAGCGCAGCGCATCGATCTCCGCCTGCACGGCGGCATCGTTCCCGGAACCGAGGCTGAACGGCGCAAGGATGGTGAGGAGCTGAACCATGGAACTCTTCAGGCATGCGTCGGGTGCCGACGCTGGTTGGGGCCTGCGGCCCGGGGGCAACCTCGACACCAGCCGATCGTGATCTGAACACTCACCCTGACTGCATCACGGCAGCAACCACGGACATCCCCCGCTCACCCTTGGGATCGATGAGCCAGAGCCAGTCGATGAACAGGAACTCGAACCTGGCCGCAAGCAGGGCGATTCGGCCCATCACGGTGAAGCCGAAGGCCGAGCCGAAGGTGATCATCAGGAACCACACTCCGACCCGCGCCGCGCGCCCCACGG
>JBEGMG010000129.1:0-6876 GCA_041183165.1 Actinomycetota bacterium
GGGCAAGACCCAGGCCGGCAACCGCCGAAGCCATCACCGCGCACATGACGCGAGTGTTCATTCTGAAACTCCTGAACTGTTGGGATGAGGGAAAGGGAGGGACAAAGCATGGCCAAGGCACGCCCGGGCCATCACAGACAACGTGAAGCAAGGGCACAACGTGTCAACCGACCCGGCAGAAGATTCCGGGATTCGCCGCGGGGGCGGCTCAAGCCCACTCCCGAGGCATCAAAGGGGATCGATTCGCGCCGTCTCAGTCACCGACTCTGCTTATCGGAACTCCTTGGTGAGCCGCGGCATGCACGGACGCGTGGCGCCGTGTCGGCGGGTTGGCCTGAGGGCCGCGGCTGCGCCGGGCGATCGGCTGCTTGCCCCCAAGGCATGGGTCGTGCTCGGATTCCCGGGCGTCATAGGATGGAGCGCATGAGATTGATCGCCCTCCTGCTCGTCGGCTGCCTGCTCAACGCGTGCGAGAGCGATCAGGGCACTCCCGACGGGGTCTTCGGATCCGAAACTGCTCGTGACCGTGAGCAGGAGCAGCTCAATGCAATTTCCGAGCAGGACGACGCGATGAACGCCGACGCCGGCATCACCAACGATGCGCAGACCCAGCCTCTTGACCCCTGACGGGTGTTTTTTCGCCGAAGGCCCCCTTTCGGGTGGCGCGATCCGGATCCCCTCCTACCTTTCCCCCATGCTGAAACACCGTTCCGATGCCTCCACGGCATGCTGTGCCATAGTCCTGGCCCTGAGCTCCGTCGCGCATGCTGCCGACCAGACGACGCCGCCCGACCAGGATTGCGGCCTGGAACGCATCGCCCACTTCATTCCGTTCGAGCCTTCGCTCCCCCAAGGCTTGCCCGCGGACTTCCGGCTGCAGGTCCCGCTCGCCGGAGAGGTCGTTGAACTCGATCTCGCCAAGCACTCGGTCCGGAGCGACCGCTTCAAGGTGCTCGTGGATGACGGACGGCGCCTGCAGCAGGTCCAAGCACCCCAGATCCGCACGTATCGCGGGTCGATCGCGGGACGGCCGCTGACCACCGTCACGGGTTCGCTCCTGGACGACGGGTTCTCCGGCGTGATCACGCTCGAGGATGGAACGTCCTTCGGGGTCCAGCCCCTCAAGGCGCTCTGCCCCATGCTCGACGAAACGCCGGTCCACGCGACCTACGACGCATCCGACGTCACCATCGACGAAGCCGGCTGCGCGCTCGGTCGCCCGGGCTTCGAGCACGACCGCTACGCCGTCGGGCCCGGTCAGGACGGAGGTTCCCTGGCGGGAACGTCGAACCAGCAGGTCGAGATCGCGTGCGAGACCGACTACGAGTTCTTCCAGAAGAACGGAAGCTCCGTGGCGAACACGGTCAGCGACATCGAGAACATCATCGCCAACGTCAACACGATCTACGACCGCGACGTGGACATCCGCCACGAGATCAGCGTGGTGGTCGTCCGCAGCACGTCGACGGATCCCTACGCCGGCACCACGATCGACGCCCGCCTGGACGAGTTCGACGCGCTGTGGGGCACGGCGCCCCTGAGCGGCGCGTTCCGTGACATCGCCCACATGTTCAGTGGATACAACTTCTCGGGTGGCACCATCGGTCTGGCGTACCTCGGCGTCATCTGCCAGGGCGCCGGTGGAGTGGGCTACGGGGTGGTCGAGAGCCGGTACACGACCACGCTGACCTTCCGCGTCTCGCTCTCGGCCCATGAACTCGGCCACAACTGGAACTGCACCCACTGCGATGCCGACGGCAACGACAACTGCCACATCATGTGCTCGGCCAACGGTGCCTGCGGCGGGCTGAGCGGCGCCAACCTCAAGCTGGACTCCCGTGCGATCGGCGAGGCCAGCTCCTATGCGGCCGCGGCGGGCTGCGACTTCACCGCGCAGCCGGCCCTTTCCCTGCCGTTCTCCGAGAACTTCGACTCGTCGACCACGCTCTCGACGGCCCGCTTCACCTACAACGACGGTGCGACCGTCGGCACGGCCGGCCCATCCGAACCGAGTTCGCCCAACTCGCTGGTGCTGAACTCGACCGGCAGCGGCGAGTACGACGACGATGAGGTCCGCACCAATGCGATGCTGCTCGGTGGCCTCCCGGCGGCGAGCGTCCGCTACTGGATCGCCCGATCGGGCGTGGAGGCGGGCAAGCAGTTCAGGGTCGAGTACCAGAACTCGTCCCTGGACTGGGTCGCGCTGAACACGCTGACCTCGGACGGGGTCGCGGTGACCTCGTACACGCAGTACGAGCACCAGCTCCCCGCCGACGCACGCCACAATCAGTTCCGCCTGCGCTTCCGACCGGACGGGGCCGACAGCACCGACCAGTGGTTCGTCGACTCGATCGACGTGCAGGGAGTGGCTCCGAACGACAACTGCGCCTCGGCGGAGGTGGCCTTCGACGGGCAGACGCAGTTCAGCACGCTCGTCGCCACCGATTCCACGATCGCCCTTCCCGCCTCCTGCAACGACGGCGCGGGCACGGTCATCTCGAAGGACGTCTGGTTCACGTACGAAGCGACCTGCACGGGCACGCTGACTATCGAGACCTGCGGGACGACGGGATTCAACTCCCGGCTCGCCGTGTACTCGGGCGTCGCCTGCCCGGCTTCGGGTGCCATTCCCGCGGGCTGCGACGACACGACCGTCGGTTGCGACAGCAACGGCGGACGGGTGACGCTCCAGGCCTCGTTGGGCGGCAGCTACATCATCCGCGTCGGCTCGGCCGTGGCGGGCGTCGGCGGAGCCGGCGTGCTCACGATCACGTGTGAGCAGTTCTGCCCGAGCGATCTCGACGGGAACGGATCGGTGGACGGCGGTGACCTCGGATTCCTGCTCAGTGCGTGGGGATCGTCGGAGCCCTCGGCCGACCTTGACGATGACGGCTTCGTCGATGGTGCCGACCTCGGCGTCCTGCTGGGCACCTGGGGCCCCTGCTGAAACCGGATTCCCGACGGGTTACAGTCCGTCGTCATGTCGACCTCGCTCCGACGCAGCCCGCTGCGCCCCATCGTCGTTGAGTTGCCGGTCGCCCTGGGCCTGGCAACGGGCGTCGCTGCGCTGGCGCACTGGGGCCCGACCGGACCTGCGAACGGCGCCGCCGGCCTGGCCTGGACGGCGTGGCTCATCGCGTTGATCGTGGCTGCGGCCATGCGAGCCATGACGCATGCGGACCACGTGGCCGAGCGGCTCGGCGAGCCGCTTGGGACGATCGTCCTCACGATCTCGGCGATCATCATCGAAGTCGCGGCCGTGTGCGCGGTGATGCTGGGATCGCAGGGTGACCCGGACATCGCGCGCGACACCATGTTCGCGGTGATCATGCTCATCCTGAACCTGCTGCTGGGTGCCTGCATGCTGGTCGCAGGCTGGGGCGGCCAGGAGCGGGAGTTCAATCCGCAATCCAGCAACGCCTACCTCCCGCTGCTGATCACGCTCGCCTCGATCACCATGGTGCTGCCCCGCTTCACGCGCTCCGGACCCGGCGGTTGGATGAGCGCCCCGATGGAAGTCTTCGTCGGCACGAGCAGCCTCGTGCTCTACGGGGTCTTCCTCTTCATGCAATCGACCCGCCACCGGACCTTCTTCGCCCATCACGGCGTCACCGAACGCCAGGCGGAACCGGCGCACCATGAACCGCCGCCACTGGGACGATCGTGCATCCTCCTCGTCCTCTCGCTGCTGGCGGTGATCGGCATGGCGGAAGGACTCGGCGGCAGGACCCGCGGGCTGCTCGAAGCCTGGAGCCTGCCGCTGCCCCTCGGCGGGATCCTGATCGCCCTGCTGGTACTCGCTCCCGAAGGACTGGCCGCGATCGGCGCGGCACGCCGGCACGAGATGCAGCGGTCGATCAACATCCTGCTCGGCAGCGCGCTGGCGACGATCGGCCTGACGGTGCCGGCGATCATCGGCATCCGCTTCGCCACCGGCGTCACCCCACAGCTGGGACTCGAGCCGCCGTTCATCGCCCTGCTGGCGACCACCTTCTTCGTCACCACGCTCAGCCTCGCACGCGGCCGCGTGAGCACGCTGCAGGGCATGGTGCACATCCTGCTGTTCCTGGCCTGGATCGTGACGATCCTGGACGAGGCGAGCGCGGTGGGGTGATGTCGCCGGCGTGCGAACACGCCCCCAAGTGCCGCCGTCCGCTTCATGGATGCCGATCACTCGATGGTGGCTCGATCGACCTGGATCGTCGTATCGAGCCGGAGGCCATCCGCGGCTGCGGGGACGGTGATCGTGATGACGCGGTGACGGAACGGAGCGCGGATGGCATCCGGCCACGATTGCTGCGCCACGGTGATCCCCCGATCCGCGCGCAGGGCCATCGTCGCACCGCGCCACCGGACATCCCACGAGCGACCGCTGCCGCCGATCGCCACCGGCTCGTCGGAACCGACATGGAACCGGTAGACCTCCGTGCCCGCCTCGACCGGCGCCCCGAACGACACGGCATCCTCGATCACGATGCGCCCCTGCGCGTCCCAGGTCACGCCCCGCGTCGAGGTGCGAGCGAGGCGCGACGCGCTCGCCAGGTCCATCGTCACGGAGCCGCCTGACGCATCGAGCGCCCGCACCGTCATCGCGCACGGGCGCGGCTGGCTCGCGGGCTGCACCGGGCTGACCTGCATGACGCCGTGTCCGGCCGCACCCGCGTAGCGATCCTCGTAGCCGGGCGCGCCGTAGTCGGGCGTGCCGGCCTCCATGAGCACGAAGCGACGGCCGTTCATCACGGTGACCTGGCCGTTGTCGCGCTGCACGTGGTTCTCCCCCGCCGTGCCGGAACGAACCATGACCGCCAGCGCCCTCGGGGTCGGTGCGGTCGGCACCTCCCATGCGGACCGCCAGACCACCTGGCCCTGGCTCGGGAAGCTCGCGAACGTCGGCAGCGGCATGGTCGCGGGGCCGCGCACCCCGGCCAAGGCGAAGGCGTAGCGGACCCCCGTGACCGAGGCATCGGCGTCGGGCAGGAGGAAGCGGGCTGCCTGCAGCGCACCAGGCGCGGTGCTCGACAGGTAGACGCTCGCCTCGGAAGGGGTCGGCGACCTGCGCGCCCAGTCGGGGCGGATCATCATGCGGCTGTCGTAGGTGTGGACCAACACGCCGGCGCCGAGGTTCATGTGCGCGAACCACTCCCACGCATGGTCGAGGTACGCGAAGCCGTCCAGGCGACGGTCGCCGTTGCCGCGCACGGCACGAACGCCGTCGAAGAGCGGACCCGCCGATTGGTTCGCATAGCTGACGCCCTCGAGGAACGCCCCATCGGCACCGAGTGCGGCCAAGGTCTGCGCGATGTTCTCGACGCCCAGGTCGTAGCACGGTGCAAGCCGTGGATCCTGGAGGTGCATGCAAGCCTGCACCAAGGCCAGTGATGGCTCCAGCCACTGATTGCTCACCGGAGTGTGGACCCGGACGAACCACGGCCGCCGATCCGCCCAGTCCTCGCAGATCCGCATCACTTCCTCGCGAAGCAGCAGGTCGAGCTTCGTGCGCAGCGGCTCGGGAACCTGGTCGCCGAGCAGGTCCAGCATCTCGACGATGCCGCTGATGCCCCAAGCGGTCGCGAGCCAGACGCCGTCGCCGCCCGCGGGCATCGCCATGGCATCGGAGGAGAGCGTGGATCCCGGCCGCTGCAGAGGCCGGTGATCGAGGAACGCCTCGAGCAGTGCGAGCGCACGGGCGAGCAGCACCGGATCCTTGCGCCACGCCACGACGACCGCGAGTTCGACCCCGTACTGGCGCAGGTAGGCGGCCTGGTTCACGTCGGCGCGCGCCAGGGCGTAGGCATCCCGGTTCCGCTGGAGCTTCAGCGCATCCCGGTCAAGCTGCGTCGGGTCGATCTGATCGAACGACATCGGCCGCCTGACACGGCTCAACGGGTCGTTCGACGATCGCTTGGCGGATGTCTCCAGCGCCAGCAGGCGCTCCACGAGCGCCATCGAGCCACGGGATTGCTCGAAGAGGGCCGGCCATGGATTCGCGGCAGCCTTCAGCGGACCCGTCCATGACTGCCCGGTCCGTGCGGGAACGGCCGCGAGTGCGCGGTTCGCGGCATCGACGGCGCGGCGGGTCAACTCAAGCTCGGATGGCTGCGGGGGCTGCGCGGGGGCGCCCGCGGGATCCTGCATCCATCCGGTGCGGTGCACCGCCGCGGCCGGCGCGGTGCCGACCGCCAGCAGTGCACAGACGAACGACACGGCACTCAGGGCAAGGCTTCGGGCATGCATGCCATGATCGTAAGCCGAGCACGTGCCGGACTGCCGGGGCGCCGACCCGTCAGATCAGCTTTCGGCTGCGCAGTGCGCAGCCGGCCAGCTTGTAGAGCACGCGCGCGCCCACGCAGCCGTTCCATTCGTCGTCGGGCGAGCCCGGCGCGACTTCGCACAGATCGAAGCCGATCACGCGGCGGCCGCTGTGCGCCAGCAGCTCGAGCAGGTGGCAGACCTCAGGAAACGCGAGGCCGCCCGGCACCGGCGTGCCCGTTCGCGGGCAGAGGTCGGCCGTCAGTCCGTCGATGTCGAAGGAAACGTACACCTCGCGCGGGAGCGCCGCGATGATCTCGTTGCAGACCTTCGTCCAGGTCGCACCCGCATACTGCCGGTCGCGAAGCCGCTGGTCGTAGAAGGTCTTCACGCGCCCCTTCGAACGATCGACGAACTCGACCTCGCGCGCACCCACGTCGCGGATGCCCACCTGCACGAGGCGCTTCACGCCCGGCAGCCGAGTCATCACGTTGTGGAAGATGCTGGCGTGGCTCCAGGCGAAGCCCTCGAAGGAGTCGCGCAGGTCGGCGTGCGCGTCGATCTGCAGGATGCCCATGCCCGGGTGGCGCAGCGAGAGCTCCGCGATGAGGCCAAACGGGCTGGCAT
>JBEGMG010000130.1:0-4482 GCA_041183165.1 Actinomycetota bacterium
CTCTGGGGCATGGGTTGCCCATTGGCGTGGGCATGGCGATCGCAGCGCACCTCGACGGCAGCGATGTCCGCACCTACGTCGTCGCCGGTGACGGCGAGATGCAGGAGGGCTCTAACTGGGAAGCGCTCATGATCGCCGCGCATCGCGGTCTGGACCGACTCGCCCTCATCATCGACCGCAACGGCCTGCAGCAGGGTGCGCCGGTGGCTGAGACCAGCGACCTCGAACCCCTGGCCGACAAGTTGCGGGCGTTCGGCTGGGCTGTGCGCGAAGTCGACGGCCATGACCACGGCGCCCTGCAGGAAGCACTGCAGGCCATCCCGTGGGAGCAGGGTCGACCCTCGGCCGTCATCGCCCGGACGCACAAGGGCCATCCGGTGTCCTTCATGTCCGACGTGGCTGCATGGCATCACCGCGTCCCCACTGCCGACGAAGCCGCCCTCGCGCGCGCGGAGGTGGAGGCATCGTGACCCTGCATGACTGTCGCGACGCCTTCGCGGACACGCTGTGTGCGCTCGCTGAGCAGGACACGCGCATCGTGGCCGTCGTCAACGATTCGGTCGGCTCGAGCAAGCTCGGGGGATTCCAGAAGTCCTTCCCCGAGCGACTCATCAATGTGGGCATCGCAGAGCAGGCGATGGTGGGAGTCGCTGCTGGCTTGGCTGCTGGTGGGCGGATCCCCTTCGTCTCGGCCGCTTCCTGCTTCCTCACGGCGCGCGCGATGGAGCAGATCAAGGTGGACATCGCCTACTCCCAGCATCACGTCGTGCTGTGCGGTCAGAGTCCGGGAGTGGCCTACGGCGAACTCGGGCCGACCCATCACTCGCCGGAGGACCTCGCGTGGCTTCGGGCCATCCCAGGAATGACCGTGCTAGTGCCCGCTGATGCTGCCGAGACGGCGGCAGCAGTGCGCTGGGCGGCCACACATGACGGCCCGGTGTTCCTGCGCGTCAGCCGCATGGGCGTGCCGGCGATCTTCCCGTCGGACCTCGGCTTCCAGCCGGGGGTCGCCACGACCCTGCGCGAGGGAGGTGACGTGACCATCGTGTGCATGGGCACGACCGTTGCCCCCTCGCTCGACGCGGCGCAGATGCTGGCAGTCGAGGGCATCGAGGCCACCGTCTTGTCGATGGGGTCGCTCGCCCCACTCGATCGTGCAGCGATCGTGGCAGCAGCACGGCACACGGGCGGTCTGGTCACCGTGGAGGAAGCGCACGTGTCCGGGCTGGGCGGCGCCGTGGCAGAAGTGGTCGTCGAGGAGTGCCCCGTTCCGGTGCGACGCCTGGGCTTTCGCGACTTCGCGCGCACGGGGTCGACGTCGTGGTTGATGCAGCAGGCGGGGTTGGAGCCAGTCGCCATCGCATCAGCCGCACGCGAAGTGGCGGGACTTCGGGCATGACCAGCGAGGCGCAGTGGGGGTCCGCTCAGTTGATGACCAAGGTGGCGCTGCTCTATCACGAGGGCGGCATGCGCCAGTCGCAGATCGCTGAGCGCTTGCACTTGTCGCAGCCCACCGTGTCGCGACTGCTCTCGCGGGCTCGCGCCGCAGGGATCGTCCGCACGAGTGTCGTCCCGCCCGCGGGCATCCACAGTGAGCTCGAGGACGCACTGCAGCAAGCATTCGGTCTGCTGGATGCCGTTGTCGTCGACGATGCCCCCGTCGGCAGGGACGCGGATGCAGACCTCGGTGCACGTGCGTCGGCATACCTCCAGGCCACCCTGTCGGGCGTCCCGATCCTCGGCATCTCCTCCTGGTCGGCGACTCTCCTGGGAGCAGCTTCCGCCCTCGCGCCCACCGTGTCCGATGCGAGGCGTGCGAGTGCGACCGGCCAGGTCGTGCAACTGGTGGGGGGGCACGGGGATCCGCGCGTGCAGGCCGAGGCAGCCCGGCTGCTCACTCTCTTGGCCGACGCCATGGGCGCACGCCCCGTGGCCCTGCCCGCGCCGGGTGCCCTCGCCTCCCGGGCAGCCCGCGACGCGCTGATCGACGACCCGGCGCTCGCGCCCGTGGTGGCGCTGTGGTCCGAGGCTTCGGCCGCCCTCGTAGGCATCGGTTCCATAGCCCCGTCGCCGCTGCTTCGGGAGAGCGGCAATGCGTGGGGGCTCGAGGATCAGGCGGACCTCAGCGGCCGGGGTGCGGTCGGCGACATCTGCCAGAGATTCATCGACGCGGCGGGCAGCCCTGTCGCAAGCGATCTGGACGAGCGGGTCGTCGGCATCGACCTGGATACCTTCCGCCGAATTCCTCGGCGCGTGGCGGTCGCCGGTGGTGAGTCGAAGGTCGCCGCCATACGCGCGGCACTGCGTGGCGGGTGGATCAACGTCCTGGTGACGAACCTGTCAACCGCCCAGGCACTCGTGGTCTAGGCGAGCTCGATCGCGTCGATGATCTCGAGACCGAAGCCATCGATGGCATATCGGCGGTCGGGGGATCCGGTGAGCAGGCGCATGCTCGTGACGCCGAGATTCGCCAGGATCTGCGATCCCAGGCCGTAGTCGAGGGGATCCCCGGTGCCCGATGTCGAGGTGTAGCCGACGATGAGCGACTCCTGGGCTCCCTCCGGCTGGCGCAGGTAGAGCACGACGCCGCGTCCCTCGGCAGCGATTCTCGCCATCGACTCGCGAAGCCGGGCGCCGCACCTGCACGCCGTGGAGTGAAGCGCGTCGCCGGCAAGGCACTCGACGTGGACGCGCACGAGGATGTCGCGACCGTCCCCGATGTCACCCATGACCAGCGCAGCGTGCTCGGAGCCATCGACGAGGCTGCGAAAGCCGATGATCGTGAATTCGCCGTACTCGGTGGGCAGCGGGGTCTTGGCCACCTGCTCGATGAGCTGCTCGTTGCGCCCGCGGTGCCGGATGAGATCGGCGATGGACACGAGAAGGAGTCCGTGTGCGTCTGCGAATGCCCGGCACTGCTCGGCGTCCATCATCGTGCCGTCGTCGTTGACCATCTCGCAGAGAGCGCCGGAGGGGTGCAATCCGGCGAGGGTGGAGAGGTCGACGGCCGCCTCGGTATGACCGGGCCGCTGGAGGACACCACCGGGGACCGCCCGCAGCGGCATCACGTGCCCCGGTCGGGTGAGGTCCGTTGCCTGCGTTTCGTCGTTGCCCAGAGTCCGGATGGTGATCGCCCGGTCGGAAGCGGAGATGCCGGTGGTGACGACATCGCGCGAGTCCACGGTGACGGCGTACGCCGTGCCCTTGCGGTCTTCGTTGACGATTGTCATGGGTGGCAGATGGAGGCGGTCGAGATCATCGCCGGTCATGCCCACGCAGATGTATCCGCTCGTGTGCCGGATCATGAATGCGGTCAGTTCGGCGGTGGCCTTCTCGGCAGCGAAGATGAGGTCGCCTTCGTTCTCGCGGCCCTCGTCATCGACCACGATCACGGCGCGGCCGTCGGCGATGGCCTTGATGGCCTCGTCGATCGGATCCATGCGCACGGCGTCGTGCTCGGACACGGGTCTCCTCGTGGGTGAAGGGCGAGCCGAAGTCTAGCGAGGAGGTGCCGCGCACCAGTCCGTGGAGCGTCCTGGCGACAATGGTGTGCATGAGCCCTCTCGTCGCCGGTGGACTCCTGGTGGATCCACCGGTGGTCCTCGCTCCGATGGCGGGCATCACCAACCGGGCGTTTCGCCGGCTGTGCCGTGAGCAGGGCGCGGGTCTCTACGTCAGCGAGATGGTCACCTCACGTGCCCTGATCGAGCGTCACGATGCCACGCTCGACATGGTGCGCTTCGACGAGGACGAGTCACCCCGATCCGTCCAGCTCTACGGCGTCGATCCGGTCGTCGTGGGCGAAGCGGTGCGCATGGTGGTCGATGAGGACCTGGCCGACCACGTGGACCTCAACTTCGGCTGCCCGGTGCCCAAGGTCACGCGCAAGGGAGGCGGGAGTGCCCTGCCCTGGAAGCGCGACCTCTTCACCGACATCGTGGGCGCCGCCGTCGCCGCTGCGTCCGATCGCGTCCCGGTGACGGTGAAGATGCGCAAGGGGATCGATGAGGATCACCTCACCTACCTGGATGCGGGACGTATCGCTCGTGACGCCGGTGTCGCGTGGGTGGCATTGCATGGCCGCACGGCCGCCCAGATGTACGGCGGGACCGCCGATTGGTCCGCGATCTCCAGGCTCGTCGAGGAGCTCGAAGGGTTCCCGGTCCTCGGCAACGGCGACATCTTCAGTGCCGCTGACGCGCTCGCGATGATGGAGCAGACGGGCTGCGCGGGCGTGGTCGTGGGGCGTGGGTGCCT
Source organism: Actinomycetota bacterium (assembly GCA_041183165.1). GTDB lineage: Bacteria > Actinomycetota > Actinomycetes > S36-B12 > S36-B12 > Mxb001. Next base: position 4,258 of record JBEGMG010000130.1, read on the forward strand.
CGGTCGGCCGTGGCTCTTCGGGCAGCTCGCCGCGGCGTTCGCGGGTGAAGCCATCCCGGCAGACCCTGACCTTCCCGTGGTGATGGCGACCTTCCGCCGCCATGCCGAGTTGCTCGTCGAGGCGTTCGGTGAATACACGGGATCGCGTGAGATCCGCAAGCACGTGGCCTGGTACTTCAAGGGGTACTCGGTCAAGCGCCAGGTGCGACTGGGCCTGGCCAACGT
>JBEGMG010000131.1:0-2824 GCA_041183165.1 Actinomycetota bacterium
CCCGGAACGCGCGGCATCATCCCCGGCGTAGGACGCGGAATACCCGGCACGGCCGGAGTGGCGCGACCCATGCCGGTGTTGCCCGTGAAGGGGTTGTTGCCCGGACGCGGGGCCGCGGGCCGCGGAGCCTCGCGCGCGGCGACATTGCCCGTAAAGGGGTTGTTGCCCGGGCGCGGACCCGCGGGTCGCGCCGGGCGTGCAGCCTCGTCGTCGTCGGCCGAAGCGTCGGTCGGGACAGCCGACGCGGCTGCCGGAGCGGGTGCCGCGGGCGCAGGCTCAGGGGCTGGCGGCACCGCAGGTGCCTCGACAACCGCCTCGACGGCGACCGCCGCGGCCTCTTCAGCCGCTGGCGGAGCCTCCTTGGGTGCGGCCGCCTTCTTGGTGGCGCGCTTGGGCTTGGCATCGGCCGCCGGCGCAGCCGGCATGGCGTCCTTCAGCTTGCGGACGACGGGGGCTTCCACCGTGGATGATGCCGAGCGCACGAATTCGCCGAGCTCCGCCAGTTTGGCGAGCACGACTTTGCTCTCGACTCCGAGCTCCTTGGCGAGCTCATATACCCGGACCTTCGACACAACTCTCCTGTCTTTGGTCCGGGTGGCGCGCTACGGGCGCGCGTCCGGACCGTCAGTGCTGGACGACCCTGCTCATGGCTGGGTGCTCATCGGTGGCTCATCCTCGGATGCCCATCTTTCGCGACTACGGTGCTTCGGACGTGTACGTGCGCTCGACGAACTCCCTCAGCACCGTGAGATCCGGTGCGGCGGTGGTTCGCAGTGCGCGGGTGAACGCCTTGCGGCGTTCGGCGACCTCCAGGCAGCCGGGGTGCAACCACGCTCCCCGGCCCGGTCGGGTGGCCTTCGGGTCCGGAAGAACTGCCCCGGCATCGAGGACCACCCTGAGGAGGCCTTCCGGTGAGCCCCGTTCCCGGCAGCCGATGCACATGCGCACGCTCAGGGTGCGGGCTGCGCTCACATCGGTCCCGGGTCGGATCCACTCGGACGCCCGAGTGTAACGGTGCAGGGCCCGTGCCCGGGCACCGGTGCCGTCAGGTGTCCTCGGGCGCGGGAGCAGGGGTCGCCTGCTCGGTATCCGGACGGATGTCGATCCGCCAGCCCGTGAGGCGGGCGGCCAGCCGGGCGTTTTGCCCCTCTCGGCCGATGGCCAGGGAGAGCTGGTAGTCGGGCACGGTCACCCGGGCCGCACGGGCATCTCGGTCGACGACCTCGACCTTGCTCACCCGGGCGGGCGACAGGGCGTGGGCGATGAGCTCGGCCGGATCCTCGCTGAAGTCGACGATGTCGATCTTCTCGCCGCCCAGCTCGCTCATCACCTGGCGCACCCGCTGACCCATGGGCCCGATGCACGCACCCTTCGCGTTGAGCCCGGGGACCGTCGACTTGACGGCGATCTTCGTGCGATGCCCGGCCTCGCGCGCGAGACCCGCGATCTCGACGCTGCCATCGGCGATCTCGGGGACCTCGAGCGCGAAGAGCCCACGGACGAGCGCAGGATGCGAGCGCGACACCGTGACCTGCGGTCCGCGCGGACCCTTGCGCACTCCAGTGACCACGCACTTGATGCGCGTGCCATGCGGGTAGGACTCGCCGGGCACCTGCTCCGAGGGAGGCAGGACCGCCTCGACCTTGCCGAGATCGACGCGCACGACGCGTGGGTCGCCGCCCTGCTGGATGACTCCGGAGACGAGGTCGCCCTCGGTGCCGGAGAACTCGCCGAAGGTGCGGTCGCTCTCGGCGTCGCGCAGGCGCTGCAGGAGCACCTGACGGGCCGTGGCCGCTGCTACGCGACCGAAGTCGGTGGGGGTGTCGTCGTACTCACGCGGCTCGGGGACGACCTCGCCGGCGACCTGCTCCCCCACGGGTGCGGCGTCGCGAGCCCACACGGTCACATGGCCTGTCTTGCGGTCGAGCTCGACGCGCGCGTCCGCAGCGGCACCCTCGGTGCGCTGGTAGGCCATGAGGAGGGCCTGCTCGATCGAGTCGGCCACGAGATCCCAGGAGAGTTCCTTTTCGCGCACGAGCGCCTTGAGCGCATTGACGTCGATGTCCATCACGCCTCCTCGTCATCGGTCTCGGTCAGGGCCGACCCCGGCCTGCGGAATTCCACCTGCACCTCGCCGCGCACCAGGTCGGGCCACGGAGTACGCCGTTCCGCTGACTCGGGCTTGCCCTTGACGTCGGTGGCCAACACGACCCCGTCGTCATCGACGGTCGTCACGCGCCCCTCCACCACCGAGCCATCCGACAGGTGGGCGCGGACGCGCCGGCCGACATTGCGACGCCAGTGCCGGGGCAAGGTCAAGGGACGGTCGATGCCGGGCGAGGTGACCTCGAGCGTGTAGGGGTCGTCGCCCATCGCATCACAGGAGTCGAGAGCGTCGGAGACGGCCTTGCTCGCCTCGGCGATGCCATCGAGGTCGACACCGCCGTCGCGGTCCACGACCACGCTTACGCGTCTGCGTCGCCCCGACGTCTGCACATCGAGATCTTCGAGATCGAGATCGAGGGAGGCGACGACAGGCTCGAGGAGGGCGCGGACCGCGGCATCTTCATCTGCACGCGAAGGACGTCCCATGGCACCTCCCTCGCTATTCACGTGTGCGCGTGCGGCTTCCGTCGTGTCGTCCGCGGCACGCCGCAGCCGACAACCCGAGGGTACCTCCTCCCGTGGCATGCTGACCGGCGTGCAGGGCCATGAGACCTCCGAGGAGGCACTCCGGGGTCGGGTGACGCGGCGGTCCCTCATCGGCGCGTCCGCACTCATCGGGGCATCCCTCGTGGCTGCCGCATGCTCCCCGAGCCCATCC
>JBEGMG010000132.1:0-4624 GCA_041183165.1 Actinomycetota bacterium
CGATCGCCGTCCCGGCTGGGGGCCCCGCCGCGCCCCGCCGCCGTGGCATGTCCTTCGGCAGCGGCGGGGGCGGTGGTGGGACGGACGGCGAGTTTCGCCATGGCGGGTCGGATCAGGTGTACTTGACGACCTCCTCGACGGAGGTCTTGCCGTCGAGGATGGCGCGCAGGCCGTCGTCACGCAAGGTGCGCATCCCCTGCTCGATGGCCTTGTCACGGATGACGAGCGTCGGGGCCTTTCGGGTGACAAGGTCGCGCAGCTGCTCGCTCATGCGGAGCCACTCATAGATGCCCATGCGGCCCTTGTAACCGGACTGGCTGCAGGCAGGGCAGCCCTTGCCGTAGTGGAAAGGCTGGCCGCCAATGCTGTCGCGGGAAATGCGCACCTGGGCGAGGACATCGTCACCGGGCACGTAGGTCGCCTTGCACTGAGTGCAGATGCGGCGAACCAGACGCTGGGCGAGAACGGCCTCGAGCGAGGAGGCGATCAGGAACGCCTCCACCCCCATGTCGACGAGCCGGGTGACGGCGCCCGCCGAGTCGTTGGTGTGCAGCGTGGACAGCACGAGGTGCCCCGTAAGCGAGGCCTGGATGGAGATCTGGGCGGTCTCGAGGTCGCGGATCTCGCCGACCATGATCACATCGGGGTCCTGCCGCAGGAAGGAACGCAGGGCGGCGGCGAAGGTGAGGCCGACGAGCGGCGCGACCGGCACCTGCATGATGCCCTCGATCTCGTACTCGACCGGGTCCTCGGCGGTGAGGATCTTCAGGTCGACCGTGTTCACCAGCCGCAACGCGCTGTAGAGGGTGGTGGTCTTGCCCGAGCCGGTCGGCCCGGTGACGATGAAGATGCCGTTCGGGCGGCGCACGATGTCGTGGATCCCGTTGAAGACGTCCTCCGGCATCCCGAGCTGGCCGATATCGAGGCGCACGGCCGACTGATCGAGCACGCGCAGCACCACGCTCTCACCGAACTGGGTCGGCAGCGTCGAGACGCGCAGGTCGACCGCGCGGCCGCCGATGTTGATCTTGATGCGTCCGTCCTGCGGTACGCGGCGCTCGGCGATGTTGAGGCTGGCGAGCACCTTGACGCGCGAGATGATGGGCAACGCGAGCTGCTTGGGGGGCGGCGCCATCTCATAGAGGGCGCCGTCGATCCGGTAACGGATCTTGAACTCGTGCTCGAAGGGCTCGAAGTGGATGTCGCTCGCCTTGTCGCGGATCGCCTGGCCGATGACCAGGTTCACGAACTTGATGATCGGCGTCTGCTCCGACATCGACTCGATGTCGCGGTCGGAAAGCTGCCCCGCGCCGGCGGCCGCGGCGACCTTGCCCGTGCCGATCTCCTGCAGCAGGTCGTCGATGGTCTCCTCGTCCTCCCCGTAGTGCTGCTTGATCTGGACCTCGACCTTGTCGGGATCGCCGAAAAACAGGCGTACGTTTCTTCCCAGGGCGAAGGTGAGATCGTCGACGGCCTGGGAGTTGAACGGATCGGAGACGAGCAGGTCGATGCCCTGGTCATCGGCCCGCATCGGCATCACCCCGTAGTCGCGGGCCAGCTTGCCGTTGAGCGCGGCGATCGCCTCGCCCGGAAACTGCACCGGCAGTTCCGGGACGAAATCGTAGCCCAGGTGCTCCGCGATCCGGCGCAGCAGCTCATCCTTCTCGACGAGTCCGAGATCCACGACCACGTCGGCGAGCGGCTTGCCCGTCGCCTTGTGCTCCTCATTCAGCTCGTCGAGCTGCTCCGGCGGCACGAGCCGCTGCTCCTTGAGGAAATCGTAGATCGCCTGGCTGTGGGAGAGGAACATGGTCCTGGGCTCAGAGGTCCCGCAGCTTCAAACCCATCTGGAGGAACTTCTCGCGCATGACGTTCGGGTCCTGCGCCTTCTCCAGCGCCTCGTCGGGCGAGACGAGGTTACGGTTGACGAGGCTCATCAGGTGCGTGTCGAGGGTGATCATGCCCAGGTTGGCCCCGGTCTGGATGTCGGAGGTGATCCGGAACGTCTTGTTCTCGCGGATGAGCGAGGCGATCGAGGTGGTGTTGACCATGATCTCGTAGGCGGCGATCCGGCCGCCGCCGATCTTCTTGCAGAGCACCTGGGAAATCACCGCCACCAGGGAGGACGCCAGCTGGGTGCGGATCATGTCCTTCATGTTCGCCGGGAAGGCGTCGACGATGCGGTCGACCGTCTTCGCGGCGCTGTTCGTGTGCAGGGTGCCGAAGACGAGATGCCCCGTCTCCGCGGCGCTGATCGCGGCCTCGATCGTCTCAAGGTCGCGCATCTCGCCCACGAGGATCACGTCGGGATCCTGCCGCAGGGCATGGCGGATGGCCTCGGAGAAACTCGGGACGTCCACGTGCACTTCGCGCTGGGTGACCACGCAGCGCTTGTGGGCGTGGTAATACTCGATCGGGTCCTCGATCGTGATGATGTGCCCGTCGCGCGCCTCGTTGATGTAGTTGATCATCGACGCGAGCGTCGTCGACTTGCCCGAGCCGGTCGGCCCGGTGACCAGGATCAGGCCGCGGGGGCGGTAGAGCAACTCGCGGATCTTGTCGGGCATCCCGATGTCGCGGAGGCTGAACATCCGGTGCGGAATCTGGCGCAGCACCATCCCGTAGTTGGCCTTGGACTTGAGGACCGAGACGCGGAAGCGCGCCTTGTCACCGAAGGCGAAGCCGAAGTCGGCGCCGCCCTTGAGCTTCACGTTGGCGACGTGGCCGTCGGGCGTGATCGACAACATGAGGCGCTCGGTGTCGGCCGGCGTCAGGGGCGGCCCGTCGATCGGGGTCATGCTGCCGCTGAGACGGAGGGTCGGCGGCTGGCCCACCTGGATGTGAAGGTCCGATGCGCCCTGATCGACCATCAGCTCGAGCAGGTCGTTCATCTCGTAGCTCATGCTTGATCCCCCTTCTTCGGCGCGAAGCGCGCCCGGTTTCTGATCTCTGGAGTGACGTCCATGGTCGCCTTCAGCTCGAGTCGCCGACCGTGATGGAGACGACCTCATCGATCGTGGTGAGCCCCGCGGTCACCTTGCGGGCGCCGTCCTCACGCATCGTGCGCATGCCGAGCGAGCGGGCCTTGTCGCGAAGCCGCGACGTGCCCGCTCCCTCGTAAATCATCTTCTGCACCTCCTCGTTCACCAGGAAGATCTCAAAGATGCCCATGCGGCCGCGGAAACCGGTCGAGTTGCAGTTTCCGCAACCCTCGCCCTTGGCGAAGGTCGCCCCGGTCGCCTGGGCGGGCGTGATGTTGAGCGCGCGCAGCTCGTTGGGTTCCGGCGTGATGACCCGCTTGCATTGCTTGCAGATCTTGCGCACGAGCCGCTGGGCCATCACCGCGCGCAGCGAGGTGGAGACGAGGAAGGGCTTCACCCCGATGTCGATGAGGCGGGTCACCGCGCCCGGCGCATCGTTGGTGTGGAGCGTCGAGAACACCATGTGGCCCGTGAGCGAGGCGTTGATCGCGATCTCGGCGGTCTCCAGGTCGCGGATTTCTCCGACCATCACGATGTTCGGCGCCTGCCGCAGCATCGCTCGCAACGCCGACGCGAAGGTCATGCCCACGTCGTGCCGGACGGGCACCTGATTGATGCCGTTGAGCTGATATTCCACCGGATCCTCGACCGTGATGATCTTGCGGTCGGGCTTGTTGATGAAATGCAGGCAGCCGTAGAGCGTGGTCGTCTTGCCGGAGCCGGTGGGGCCGGTCACCAGCAGGATGCCGTCGGGCAGGGAGATCAGCCGCTCAAACGTCGCGGCGTCATCGCTGAAGAAGCCGAGCTCGGGCAACCCCAGCGTGAGTCCCTCCTTGTCGAGGATGCGCATGACGATGCTCTCGCCGTGCACCGTCGGCAGCGACGAGACGCGCAGGTCGAGCTGCTTGCCGCCGACCGCGATCTGGATGCGCCCGTCCTGCGGGATGCGTTTCTCGGCGATGCTGATGTTCGCCATGATCTTCAGCCGCGAGATGATCGAGGGCTGAAGACGCTTGGGTGGATTCTCGACTTCAATGAGCACGCCGTCGACGCGGTAGCGCACCCGCAGGCGTTTCTCGAGGGGCTCGACATGGATGTCGGACGCCCGCCGCTGGATCGCCTCGAGGATCATCTGGTGCACCAGCTTGATGATCGGGGCGTCGGCCTCGGTGGTGGCGGGATCAGGTGAGGCGCCGGGCTCGGCGGCGAGCGCCTCCGCGTCCTCCCCGGCATCCTTCGTCGAGAGATCGTTCAGCAGGTCATCGATGGACGCGGCATCCTTGCCGTAGAACCGGTCGATCGCGGCGACGATCTCCTCCGGCGTGGCGACGACCGTCTCGAGCGGCATCCTCACCAGGTAGCCGAGCGCATCGATGCCGTCGGTGTCCAGCGGGTCGGCGATGGCGACGCGCAGCCGGTTGCCCTCACGGGCGAGCGGCAGCAGGCGGTGGCGGGCCGCCACGGCCCGGGGGACGAGTTCCAGCGTGTCCCCGGCGATGCGCACGTTCGCGAGGTCGGGCGCCATCGCCATGCCGAACTCGTCGGCAAGGAGCTCAGCCACGCGCCGGGAGGAAAGCGCACCCTGCCGGATCAGGACATCGAGCAGGCGGGGCGTCCCGGCCGCCCCGGGGTCGGCCGGCAAC
>JBEGMG010000133.1:0-4194 GCA_041183165.1 Actinomycetota bacterium
CCGTCGCGGCAAGCGCGGCACCCGCCGTCCAGGCGGAGGAGCGACGGACTGGGCGTCGGCGCGCCTGATGGAAGGTGGCCTGCATGGCGTGCGTCCTTCGTTCACGTCTGCGGCGAGCGAACGGTGATGCTCCCGTTGCGCGTGCCGACGGTGGCCTTCGCCTTGGCGGCGTCGCCCACGACCATGGTCAGGGCCTTCATGCCGGACTCCTTCGTGACCGCGCCGCCGGAAAGGTCCGCCCGGCCGTTGCGGGTGTCCGCCGTCACGGTTCCCTCCCACGCACTGCCGAGCTGGAGCACGACCTCGCTGTTCGACGTTTCCAGGGTCACGTCGCCCTGGGCATCCTCGGCAAGCGCGACCTCGATGCGGCCGTTCCTGGTCTGGGCGACGACGGGCGCCCGGACGCCCGATGCGCGGATGGCGCCGTTCCTGGATCGCGCGTCGACCGGCCCGGCATGGCCGACGACCTCGATCGAGCCATTCGACGTCGCCAGCTTCGCCGTGCCCTTGAAGGCGCCGACGTCGATGCTGCCGTTCGCCGTGGAGATGTCGATGCCGTCGAGGTCGGCGGCCCGGATCACGATGTCGGCAGAGTCATCGGACGTGTCGACCGTTCCGAGGACGACGACGACCGGCGGACGAGCCGGAAAGTCCACGCTGATGCTCACCGTGCCGTGCTCGTCACGCGCGGCGGTGAGCGTTGCCGCGGCGGCACGCGCCGCCGCCTTCTCTTCGGTCTCGCCAGGACAGCTGATCTCGGCCGACACTTGCATGACGGTCGCGGCAGGGTCGCGGATCACCGTCACGCTGCCGCTCCTGTTCGAGACCAGGATCGACTTCGCGCCGTCCACCTCGCTGTCGACCTTCCGCGTGGCGGACACGTGATTGACCGAGCAGCCGGCGAGCCAGAGGCAGGACAGCGCACAGAGCAGGACGTCGATGGGTCGTCGCGGACCGGAGGTGGCGATGGGGGGCATTGTGCAGTTCCTCGGACAGGCGTGGGAGAGATGGGGCTGACTCGGCACGGCGCCGGTCGCACGCCCCTACTACTCTACAGTTTACAGTACTACACGCGGACGTCTACCTGAGCACCTCCCTCCCCGATCGGGGGATGCGAATGGAGATCACGCGGTCCCGACCCCTTCGACGCGCGTCAATCCGACCGCATGCCGGTTGACTGCATGAAGAGTTCCATGGTCCGCAGCACGTGCGCGTCTCGCTCGCGCGCGGTCCGGAACCGCTGGCAGAGCGATCCATCGATCAAGAGCGTGGCAAGCCCGTGCACCATCGACCAGTGCATGGTGACGAGCGCCTCCAGCCTGCGCCGTGCGGCGGCGGTCGGCTTGCCGGCGCGCCGGTCCCCATGGCACTCCGTCACGAGCCGGACCAGCGCTGCGTAGGCACGCGATCCAGCCTCGCCGGACGCAGGAAACCGCGCTCCGTCGACGAGCTCCGGCCGGAACATGACGCGGAAGGACGCCGGCTCGGACAGCGCGAAGTCGACGTAGGCAAGTCCCGAGCGCATGAGCCGCCGGGCGGGCGTCCCACGTGTGCGCTCGGCCGCCTCCAGCCGCTCCGCGAGGCGGGTGAATCCCCTGGAAACCAGTTCCGCGACGATCGCCTCCTTGTGCCCGAAGTGGTGATACGGCGCCTGGTGGCTCACGCCGGCCCGTCGGGCGACCTCGCGCAGCGACAGCGCGCCCAGGCCCTCCTCCTCGATGAGGGCGAGGCTGGCGGAAAGGACCTGCTCGCGGAGATCCGTCATGGCCGCAGGATCGCATGCGTGGTTGACAGTGTCAAGTCCGACGGTAGGCTCCGCTGCACTTGACAGTGTCAGGCCACTGCACATGACCCCCACCGACCTCGCTGCCGCGTCCGGATCGCTCCTCGCCCCCGCCGCCGTGTTCGGGGCGGCCAACACCACCGCGATGCTCGGGTGGCTTGCGCTCGTCGTGCTGCCACGCCGCGTGCGCGCGCGCCGCGCCATCGCCGGGGCCGCGATCCCGCTGCTCCTCGCCGTTGCCTACTCGGCGCTGATCGCCGCCGGATGGTCGCGCGCGGACGGCGGCTTCGACTCGATCGCCGGGGTGCGGTCGCTCTTTGCCAGCGACCTGGCGCTGGTCGCGGGCTGGCTGCACTACCTCGCGTTCGACCTGCTGGTCGGAACCCACATCGACGAGCGGGCCGAACGGGCGTCCATTGGCCGCGTGGCGCTGCTCCCTGCCCTGGCGCTCACCTTCCTCGTCGGCCCGCTGGGATGGCTGCTCTACCGGGTGCAGGAGTGGGGGACGCTGCGCATGCGCGGCGACGGAGTGCCCGTCGTGGAGGTGCCGATGGCGAGCGGCTGGGTCACGATGCTGGCCGGGGCCATGCGCAGCGCGGATCGCAGGCTGCTCGCCATCGCAGGCGCCCTGCTGATGGCCGTCCCGCCGACGGCGATGGCGGTGCTGCTCGACGACCGCACCGTCGACGGCGCCAATTCCTGGATCAAGCCCCTCAAGTTCGAGCTGTCGCTGGCGATCTACATGGCGACGCTTGCCGTCCTCGTGCCGCTCGCGGGTCCCCACGCCGCCACGTCGCGCTGGTCGCGCTGGATGGCATGGGTCGCCGGTACGGCCATCGTGGTCGAGATGTTCTGGATCATCCTCCAGGCGGCGCGCGCGGAACGGTCGCACTTCAATACCGCCAGCCCGGTCGAGGCAACGATGTACGGCGTGATGGGGCTTGGTGCGGTGCTGCTGGTGGTCATGCCGCTGGCGCTGGTGCCGATCGCGTGGCGCTCGCGCTCGGGCGGGCTCCGCGCGGGCATCGTGGCGGGACTGCTGCTCAACCTGCTGCTGGGCGGCGTCTTCGGCGCGATCCTGAGCACCCGCGAATCCCACTTCATCGGCGGGGACGGCACCGACGCGACCGGGCTTCCATTCCTCGGGTGGTCGACCACGGGCGGAGACCTGCGAATTGCCCACTTCATCGGGTTGCATGCGCTCCAGGGCATGCTTGCCGCCGGCATCGTGACTTCCGCATGGCGACCCCGTTTCGGCACCGGCCTGGTCTGCACACTGGCCGCCGCGTGGGCAGCGACGACGGTCGTCGTCGCGACGATCGCCCTGCGCGGAGCGCCGCTTCCCGTGCTGCCGACGGGCGAACGCGACGCGCAGCTCGATGCCCGGTACCGTCCTTGACCCCGTCAACCACCGATTCGTCGACGCGGCGAAGTTCCGACGCGAGGTGTCCAGCGTCAACCGCCGGACTTTGCCGGAGCGGGCGACTTCGCCACGGGGGTCGTTGCCGCGGCCGGAGCGGCGGCGGGAGCCGCGGCGGGCGCGTCCTTGGACGGGGTGGCCCGTCGGCGGACCGGCACCTGCACCTCGGACCAGCGCCACTCCGGGTCGATGAACGGCCCGTTGTAGACGAACATGCGGGGGTCGCCGGCGACCTCCCACACCTGCTGCGACTTGAGCCACGTGCGCAGCGTGTCGAACTCCTTCGCCGCGTCGAACGCCCCCTTCGCGCCGACGCTCAGCACGGTCACGGGCGCAGCGTCGCGGACGACGATCTTGCCGTCCTCGCCGACAGGGCCTTGGGAGGCAGAGCGATAGAGAAAGCTCATCGTGGTCTGGCCCTCCGCACCGGGCTCGTCCTTCATGAAGTCGGTGTACAGGCCCGGGTAGTCCATCTCGACCGGGGCCGTCATCGGGATGTCGCGCTTCTTGATGTGGTTGAAGAGCGGGAAGAACCCGGCGACCATCCCGGCGCCGGAGTCGTCCTTGGACGTCAGCTCGGCACGGCGAACCGAGGGGTATTCCTTGATGTCGATGGCGCCGAAGGGCGTCGGCTCAGGGTAGCCATCCGGCAGCGGCGACTCGATCATTGCCTTCTCGAAGCGATAGACCCCATCGACGACTTGGATCGCGGCGTCCTGACGACCGCCCACGCGCTTGGTGAGCTTCGGGGTGCGGACCGCGCCGAACCCGGCTTCGCCGGCCGTGGCAGGCTCGACCACGGACTCCGAGCCGCCCCCCGGCGTGACGGGTGACCGCGGCCCCGAAACCGGGGTCGATTGGCTCGCCGAAGCCATCGTGATGGCGAGCGACGATACGGACGAAATCGCGACATTCCAGGAGAGGGTCATGCCGGGCGATTCGCTCTCGCCACGATCCGCGATTCAGCGGCACTTGCTTTGACTCGAAGTTC
>JBEGMG010000134.1:0-3916 GCA_041183165.1 Actinomycetota bacterium
GTGTGGCCGATGCCGATCGTGGCCGCATCCAGGGGATCCTCGCCCAGCAGCGACTCCAGATTGGCCAGCTTGCCGGCCTTCTTGCGCACATCGAGTCGATCGCCCGTGACCACCGCCACGCCAGCGGAGTCGTAGCCGCGGTACTCAAGCCGGCGGAGTCCCTCCACGACGACCTCGAGGGCCTGCTTCTCCCCGACGTACCCGACGATCCCGCACATGGGGCCAGCCTACGTGGTCAACGTCTGCGAACCCTCTCCGCCGCGAGGCACACGCGGCACAATGCTCCCGTGCTGCACCTTCGTGCCTACTGCCCCGCGGACACCGTGGCAGAGGCACTCGACGCCCTGAGCCGCGATCCCGCTGTCAGCTCGCTCGCGTGCATCCGCGGGGCATCGCTGGATCCTCCGGGCGATCTCATCGAGGCTTCAGTCGCGCGCGAGGGTGCGACCCGGGTCATGGGCTTGCTCGACAGCCTGGGGATCAGTGCGAACGGCAGTGTGGAGATCGCACCCATCGAGGCATGGATCTCGCAGAGCGGATTCGAGGCAGCGAAGGCCAGCCCCGGCATCGAAGTGGACTCGGTCATCTGGCCACAGGTCGTGGAAAGCAGTTACGAGGAGGCTCAACTCAGTTGGGGCTTCCTGGCGTTCATGACCATGGCCACCCTCATCGCGTCGATCGCCATCATCCTCGACTCCCAGGTCCTCATCATCGGCGCGATGGTCCTGGGGCCTGAGTTCGCAGCTGTCGCGGCACTCGGCGTGGGTCTCGTGACACGACGACCGCACCTTCTGATGTCGGGCCTTCGCACGCTCCTTGTGGGCTTCGCCTTCAGCATCGCCGTCACGACAGTGCTCTGCCTGGTGTGCCGCTGGGCCGGATGGCTCCATGAGCGCTCGGTCACCGGGCCTCGACCGCTCACCTCCTTCATCTACGAACCCGATCGATGGTCGGTGGTGGTGGCTCTCATCGCGGGCGTTGCCGGGGTCCTCGCGCTGACCACCAACCGGTCGACCGCTCTCGCTGGCGTGTTCATCTCGGTCACCACGATTCCCGCCGCCGGCAACATCGCTCTGGGCCTTGCCTTCGGAGCCTGGAGCGAAGTGCTCGGGAGTTGCCTGCAGCTCATCATCAACATCACCGGCATGGCCATCAGCGGGTGGATCACCCTGCTCATTCTCCGGCGCATCAGCAGTCGGCACGCCCCGGAGCCGCGGAGCCGCTCCGACGTCAGCTGATCGAGAGCGACGCGCGTACTGCCGCGGCTATCGCCTCGGCCGCATCACGCGCCGACTCGGCGGTGGGCGCTTCGACCATGACCCGCACGAGCGGCTCCGTGCCCGACGGTCGCAGCAGCACGCGCCCAGCGGACCCGAGCTCACGCTCCACCGTCTCCACCACCGCCCTGACCTCGGCACTCTGGTCGAGTCTCGACCTATCCACGCCATCGACGTTGATGAGCACCTGCGGCAAGCGGGTCATCACCGCCGCGAGATCCTTGACGCTCGAGCCGGTCTCAGCCATGCGATCGAGCAGGGCCAGTGCGGTGAGCACTCCGTCGCCGGTGGTCGCCCGGTCGAGCACCACCACGTGACCGCTCTGCTCGCCACCGAGGGCATAGCCCTGCGCGCGCATTTCCTCAAGCACGTAGCGATCACCCACTGCGGTGGTGACCACGGCAACCCCTTGCTCCTCCATCGCGAGGAGGAAGCCGAGGTTGGACATCACCGTCGCCACCACGGTGTCGCGTGCCAGCGTGCCGCGGTCGCGCATACCGAGAGCGAGGATCGCAAGGATCTGATCGCCGTCGATGACGTTGCCTTCGGCGTCGACAGCAAGGCAGCGATCGGCATCGCCGTCGTGGGCGATGCCGATGTCCGCGCCGTGCTCGAGCACGGCGGCGATGAGGTCGTCTAGGTGGGTGCTGCCGCATCCCTCATTGATGTTGAGACCGTCAGGCGATGCGTGAATGGCCACCACGTGGGCGCCTGCCCGACGCATCGCCTCCGGAGAGACCGTCGACGCCGCACCATTGGCGCAGTCGACCACGACGGATATTCCCGCCAACGGTGTGCGCACGACATCGAGCACGTGCTCCAGATAGTCCTGCCGAGCAGAGGGCAGTGCGCGCACACGGCCGACGCCACCACCCAGCGGTCGATCCCAGGGCTCATGGAGGCGCGCCTCGATGGCATCCTCGATAGCGTCGGGCAGCTTGAAGCCGTGCGCATCGAAGAACTTGATGCCGTTGTCCGGCATCGCATTGTGCGAGGCGGACAGCATCACTCCCAGGCTCGCTGCGTGACGCTCCGTGAGATACGCGATCGCCGGAGTGGGAAGCACGCCCGCGAGGAGTACGTCGACCCCCGCGCTCGCGAGGCCGGCGACGACTGCCGCTTCGAGGAACTCGCCGCTGGCCCGGGGATCGCGTCCGACGACCGCCGTAGGACGCCCACCCCCCGAAGCGAGGGCGCCCGTATCCCCGAGCACGTGTGCCGCCGCAGCGGAAAGGGATAGCGCGAGCTCGGCGGTGAGATCGCGGTTGGCGAGTCCCCGCACACCGTCGGTGCCGAAGAGGCGACCGCTCACGGCGCTCCGATCAGCGCTTGCTGTACTGAGGCGCCTTGCGGGCCTTCTTGAGGCCGTACTTCTTGCGCTCCTTGGCCCGCGGGTCGCGAGTGAGGAAGCCGGCCTTCTTGAGCGGGGGGCGATTGCCCTCGACGTCGATCTCGTTGAGAGCGCGGGCGATGCCCAGGCGCAGCGCGCCGGCCTGGCCCGAGACGCCGCCACCGCTCATGCGTGCGATGACGTCGTAGCGACCCTCCTGGCCCAGCGTCACGAAGGGCTCGTTGACGATCTGCTGGTGCACGCGGTTGGGGAAGTAGGTCTCCAGATCGCGACCGTTGATGGTCCAGCGACCGGTGCCGGGGACCAGGCGCACGCGCGCGATGGCCTCCTTGCGGCGACCGGTCGCACCGCCGGGGGCGGTGACCACGGGCCGGTCAGCAGCCGCAGGGGCCGCCGACGGCGTCTCGCTGGTGTACTCCGAGGGGATCTCCTCGTCGAGGATCTCGGTTTCGGAAACGGTCACGTCTCTTCCTTTCGCAGACTGCGCGGTGATCGCTACTGCGCGACCTGCGTGATGGTGTACGGGGTGGGCTTCTGTGCGGCGTGCGGATGATCGGGCCCGGCGTACACCTTGAGCTTGTTCAACTGCTGCCGACCGAGCTTGTTGTGCGGGAGCATTCCCTTGATCGCCTTCTCGACGGCGCGGCGGGGGTTGTCCTCGAGGAGCTCGGAGTAGGTCTTGGCTGACAGGCCGCCCGGGTAGCCCGAGTGACGGTAGTCGCGCTTCTGCTCGAGCTTGCTGCCGGTGAGAGCGACCTTCTCGGCGTTGATGACGATGACGAAGTCGCCGGTGTCGACATGGGGAGCGAAGACGGGCTTGTGCTTGCCCCGCAGCAGGGTGGCGACCTGGCTGGCCAGGCGACCGAGCACGACGTCGGTGGCATCGATGACGAGCCACTCGCGGGTGATCTCGCCCGGCTTGGGGGTGTACGTACGCACGTGGACCTTCGCTCACTCAGGGGAAGCCCGTAGGGCAACCCGGCTGGGCCCTGGGGCGGGCACAACGACCGCCAAGGCTACCGGGGGAGCCAGGAAGGGGTCAAAACGGGTCCTCTCGGCCCCTAGGAGTCCCACATCGGCTCCGTCGACTCCCTCACCACCCCGTCTCCCCCGACCACGACGAAGCGGTCCAGGCCTCGGGCGAACCACCGATCGTGGGTGACGGCCAGAACCGTGCCCGTGAAGGCGTCGAGTGCCGCCTCGAGTGCCTCGGCGCTCTCCAGGTCGAGGTTGTCCGTGGGCTCGTCCAGGAGCAGCAGCGTGGCTCCAGAGAGCTCGAGAAGGAGGA
>JBEGMG010000135.1:0-2647 GCA_041183165.1 Actinomycetota bacterium
TTCGGCATCCCGGTGGAGGTCGCTGTCGGTGGCAATGCCAGCAATCCGAGCGTGGCGACGGGACCTGGCGGCATGGCCACCGTCGTCTGGATGAGCTACGTCGGCAGCGCGTGGACGATCCAGGCCGCGACGAGGGAGCCGGGCGGTTCGACGTTCGGCACTCCGGTCAGTCTCTCCCCGGCTGGTCGCAGCGCCCTCTTCCCGCGCGTGGCGACCGGGCCCGACGGCACGACGACAGTCGTCTGGACGACGTTCGAGGGCAACGACGCAGTCGTCATGTCCGCGACACGCGCGCCCGGGGCCGAGTCCTTCTCGTCCCCGGTCAGCCTGTCCGCCACCGGTCGCAGCGCCGAGACACCGGAAATCGTCGCCGGCGAGCGGGGCGCGGCGATCGTGGTCTGGTCCTCCTACGACGGTGATCACTACACCGTGCAGGTCGCCACGCGCCGGCCTGGCGGCGCAGCCTTCTCCTCGCCCGCTTCCCTCTCCAAGACCGGCTCCGACGCCTTCTATCCCCGGGTGGCGATGGCGGGGGACGGTCGAGCCGCGGTGGCCTGGTCCTCCTACGGCAGGGACTCCGAGCGCTCACGGGCGCAGGTCGTCACCCGCTCCAGCGGGGAATCCGCCTTCGGCAGCGTCCGGACGGTGTCGGGCTCGCACGATGTGCGTGACGCCTTGGACGTCGCTGTGAACGCCGACGGCGTCACGGCGGTGACGTGGAGCAATCGGGATGACTCGACAGTGCAGGCCGCGCTCAGTAGGGGAGGGGCCTTCAGCGCTCCGTCTCGTCTTTCGCCCCAGGGTGTCGCGGCCTTCGCCCCTGAGGTCGTCGTTGCCCCCGATGGCACCAACATCGTCACCTGGTGGTCGATCGATGGTGAATCCACCCGGATCCAGTCGCTCGTGGTGCCCCCTGGTGGCGACACGCGCCTCTCGACGCTGTCGCAGTCCGGGGAGATCGTCGGCCCGGCGGCGCTCGCCCACGCACCCGATGGTGCACCGCTCGTGGCGTGGCTGTCGCGTGCCACGCTCTCACCGTCCGACCCCCCTGTCCTGGAAGTGGCGGGCGTCGATCCCGCTATCGGGATCCGCGGATCGCGCCCGTCGGGCTCGCCGAGGAACGTCGTGGTCGCTGGCCACACGATGCAGCTCATGGGGCAGAAGGTCACGCCGTGGGTCAGGTTCGCCGGGGAGCAGGAGTTCACGCGGGGCAAGCACAAGATCACCGTGCGCGGGGACGGCAGCTTCGCGTGGGAGAGGAAGGCGGGACGGACCGTCTACGTCTACTTCACCCACGGTGAAGTGAAGTCCCGCACCATCCGGATCGGGCGAGAGGGCACTCAGCAGCGTCTGGCGGTCAGCCCCTTCCTGCCGGGCGCCGCATCGACGAGCGTGTCGACCCCCGTGCGCGAGGTGGTCCCGCGAGTGAGCTCCCACGACAACCTGATGTGCATCTTCCTCAGCGCGCCATCCGGCGTGAGCATGAGCTTCACCTACTCGGGGCAGTACAACATCACGGGTGGCCAGCCATGGGGGGGTGTGACCTCGACGTGGTTAGGTCAGTGCCCTTTCGCGAACGAGTTGGCCATCGATGCCCAGGCAGGGCGCAAGAATTCAAGCGGTCCGGCTCAGTGGTTCATGTCGAATGCCTCGATCGCGATCGACACGGTGGGCTGGACCGCCTCCACGCCCTCGGATCTGAACTTCGCGTTCACGGGCACTCTCACCTTGTCATGCACCTCCAACTGCGGCAGCGCGCCGGTCGGGACATTCAATTATCCGATCGTGGTGGGCCAGGGGCATACGGGATCGGGGCAGACCATCGAGGCCAACAACTGGTGGATCGGAGGCCAGGGCTGGATCAACTTCTCCTGCCCCGCCTACCCGCGAGCCGGGCCGTGCATGCTGACCCCGGACAGCAAGTGGGGGCTCATCGCCCAGAATGACAATCCGAATCAATTCACCCTCACCCCCAATAGCTGACGGCCCCGGCGCTGTGCCACTCCCTCGAGGGTGAGGCGGTCACCGCATGCTTGTCGCAATGACCGACCATCGCGGGCCGAAGCGCACATCCGAGGGGCACACTTGTCCCATGATCAAGGGGGAGACAACACGATCCCCGGCGAGGCAGGCCCTCGTCGTTGAGGACAACGCCTCGCTGCGCGTCCTCATCTCCGGTGCGGTTGCGTCGATGGGCTTCGAGGTCGAGGCGGTGGGGGACGCCAAGGCTGCCCTACGTGCGTTCACCAAGGGCGATCCGGATCTCCTCATCGCCGACATCGATCTTGGATCGCGGCCCAACGGCGTCGAGCTCGCGCACATCCTGCGCGCGCAGGCGCCGTACATCGGCATCGTCTTCCTCACCCACTACCCCTCACCCGCCGCGGCCGCCCACACCATGGTTCTGCCGGAACGCTCAGCGTTCCTCAACAAGTCGATGCTCACCGACCTCAGCGAGCTGGCCCAGTGCATCGAGTCGTCACTCTCCGATGCCGGTGAGCCGGTGCAGATGATCGCGACGCAGGAATCCAACCCGCTCGCCATGCTCACGCCGGGTCAGATGGCCACCCTCGCCGATATCGCGGCCGGACTAACCAACGCCGAGATCGCGGCGCGGCGCGGCAGCTCGGTGCGAGCGACCGAGCGC
>JBEGMG010000136.1:0-2530 GCA_041183165.1 Actinomycetota bacterium
GTCCCGGAGGCCACCCGGCTGCTCGATCTCGCTCGGAGGGCGGACGGGCTCATCATCGTGAGCCCCGGCTATCACGGCGGATTGAGCGGGCTGGTCAAGAACGCACTCGACTACTTCGAGGAGCTCAGGGAGGAACCCCAGGGCCCGTATCTGCATGGCCGGGCAGTCGGGTGCATCGCCGTAGCCCACGGGTGGCAGGCCGCCGTGGGCACGCTGCATCAACTCCGCCAGGTCGTCCATGCCCTGCGCGGCTGGCCCACTCCCTTCGGTGCGGTGGTCAACTCCTCCGAGATGCGACTCGATGATCCGTCCGCGGTGCCGGTGGCCGTCGAGCAACTCCACCTGGTGGGGCGTCAGGTCGTCGAGTTCGCGCACATGCGCCGCGCGTACGGCGCTGCACACCATCCCGGCTCGTCATGACGAGCCGGCGTCTGCCGCGTTGGAGCGAGATACAGCCGCTCATCGGCGACCTCCGCCCGCGCCTCGACCGCACGCAGGTGCTCCTCGACCGTTGCGCCAGCGTGGCGGACGTGCGTGCGCTCGCGCGTCGTCGTGTGCCCCGGGCCGTCTTCGACTACACCGATGGCGCAGCGGGGCAGGACGAAGCCAGCCTTCGACGGGCCCGGCAGGCCTTCGCGCGCGTGGAGTTCCAGCCGCGGGTGCTGCGCGACGTACGCACCGTGGACACCTCGACGACGATCCTGGGCGAGCGCGCGGCGCTGCCTCTCGTCTTCGCGCCGACGGGATTCACGCGGATGATGCACTCGGCCGGTGAGCCCGCTGTCGCCCGCGTCGCCCAGCGCCTCGGCATCCCCTACGGCCTCTCGACCCTGGGTACGACGTCCATCGAGGACCTAGCGGCGGCGGTGCCGGGTGTGCGCCGGTGGTTCCAGCTCTACCTCATGACCGATCGGGGCTACGGCGTCGAGCTCGTCGAACGCGCCCGTGACGCGGGCTACGACACGATCATCCTCACGGTTGACACTCCCGTCGCGGGACGGCGCCATCGTGATGTGCGCAATGGCCTCACGATCCCACCGCAGCTCACCCCGCGGACGCTCGCGGACATGGCGATGCATCCGGGTTGGTGGATGAACCTCCTGACGTCCGAGCCGCTGTCCTTCGCGACCTTGACCAGCACGGAGGGCACGGTCGCGGACCTCATCTCGCGCGTCTTCGACCCGGCCGTCACCATCGACGATCTCGACTGGCTGCGCTCGGTGTGGCCGGGGCGTCTGGTCGTCAAGGGCATCCAGACCGTCGATGATGCCGTGCTCGTGGCGGAGCACGGAGCTGATGGCGTCATCCTCTCCACCCACGGGGGGCGCCAACTCGAGCGCGCCCCCGTCCCCTTCGAGATCCTGCCCAGGGTGCGGGAAGCCGTGCAGGACCGCGTCGAGGTGCTCATCGACGGCGGTGTGCTGTCCGGCGCAGACGTGGTCGCGGCCCTCTGCGAAGGGGCGACCGCGGTCGCTGTGGGTCGGGCCTATCTCTACGGCCTCATGGCCGGCGGCGAGGCGGGCGTCCAGCGCGTGGGTGATCTCCTCTCCCAGGAGATCACCACCATGATGCAACTCCTCGGCCGGACGTCGGTGGCGGACCTGGGCGCCGACTGCCTGCGGATACGAGACTGATCAAGTCGGATGCGGCCGGGCGCGTGCGGCGCTAGCGTCCCGGGATGGTCCAGATCCTGGAGTTCCGCCCCGAGCCCTCCCAGTACGCCTACACCTTCGGCGGGGTGGCACCCGTGGCGCGCGTCGCACCGGGCACCGTCCTCAAACTGTGGTCCGAGGATGCCTTCAACTTCGCGCTCCAGTCGGTCGATGACCTCTCCAGCGTCAAGGTCGATCTGCGTTACGTCAACCCGCAGACCGGACCCTTCTACGTCGAAGGCGCGGAGCCGGGTGACGCGCTGGTCATCCACATCGTCGATCTGACGCCGGCGCGCGACTGGGGAGTGTCGGCGGCGATCCCGTTCTTCGGTGGCCTCACGTCCACGGGCGTGACCGCGATGCTGCACGACGCGCTACCGGACACCACGTGGATCTACCACCTGGATCGGGCACGCAACACCGTCACCTTCGATGCTCGTTTCTCCGACCTTGCGATCGACCTGCCCGTCGAGCCGATGCTGGGCACCGTCGGGGTCGCACCGCCAGCGGGCGAGGTGCGCACCTCGCTCGTGCCCGAGCGCTTCGGCGGCAACATGGACTCGCCCGAGGTCCGCGCTGGGACCACGATCTATCTGGGGGTCAACGTCGAAGGTGCCCTCTTCTCGCTGGGGGACGGCCACTACCGCCAGGGTGAAGGCGAGTCCTGCGGCACCGCGGTGGAAGGTGCCATGAACTCCACGATCATCGTGGACCTCATCAAGGGCGCTGCGCCGGCGTGGCCGCGCATGGAGAATGACACCCACTGGATGGCCGTCGGCTCAGCCCGGCCGCTCGAGGACTCCTGGCGCATCGGCAACGTCGAGATGGTGCGCTGGCTCGAGGAGCTCTACGGTCTTCACACCATGGACGCCTACCAG
>JBEGMG010000137.1:0-5879 GCA_041183165.1 Actinomycetota bacterium
TGGGAGGACGAGGATGTCGTCCTGCGTCTCCTCGCGTCAGAGGGCGACGGGGAGTCGCTGTGGGAGTGGGTGATCGGGGATGACTGACGCTTCCTCAGTGGGCCCCGGCAGCATTCGGATCGCCATCCTCGACGACCATCCACTTGTCCGCGAAGGGCTCGCAGCCCTGCTGCGCGACACCGAACCCGGGCGGCTCGAAGTCTCCTACGTCGGTGACGATCTGTCCGCGGCGCTGGCCTGCCACCCCGACGTCGTACTCCTCGACATCGTGATGGATGACGGCGCACCGTTGGCGGACAGGGTCGCGATCTGCCGTGCCGGGGGATCCCAGGTGCTGCTGCTCAGCGCGACGGCGGTGTCTTCGGTCGTCCTCTCAGGACTGCGCGCGGGTGCTCTCGGATTCCTACCCAAAACCGCTTCGGTCGAGGAGATCCGCGAGGCGGTTGCCGACGTCGCCGAAGGGTCGGTGCACCTGAGTGCAGATCTCGCCGCTGTCCTCACGGCGGACCCGCAGCGACCCGCTCTCAGCCCGCAGGAACTCAAGGCCCTGCGGCTCTACGCCGCGGGAAGCAAGATCGCGACGATCGCGCGCCGGATGGACGTCTCGCCGCACACGGTCAAGGAATACCTCAATCGCGTGCGCCTGAAGTACGCCGCGATCGGCCAGCAGGCCCGCACGCGCACCGAGCTGTACGCCGCCGCCGATCGCGATGGCTTCCTCGACGGTCCCTCGCCGGCCTAGGTGGGGCGTCCCCCCGCGGGGGGACAGCGGGATCGTTGCCTCCGGCATGCGCACTCCGGTGCAATGGGGGTGCTTGGCAGCCTCGGGGGGGCTGCCAATTCTCATGTAAGGGTGCTTGGCGCCTCGGGTGCGGCCTCGTCAGCGATGATCGTGACGAGGCGCACCTCGCGCAGCACCTCCTCGGCGATCTCGCGATCGCGGTACGCCGTATCGGGCCCCCAACCGGCCGACTGCAAGAACGCGCGACGCGCCTCGTCGGCAAGGGGAACCCACGTGAGGGCCTCGCGATGGCCCCCGGCGATGAGGTGATCGACACTCGCCTGGAGGAGCCGCGACCCGTGTCCCTGCCGCCAACACGCGGGGTCCACCACGAGCAGGCTGATCTCGCCCGCCCCGCCAGCGTCGGGGTCCGCCGATGGTCCGACCGCCGCGGCACCTGCCACCGCGCCTTCGGCATCCAGGGCGACGAGGAGTCGGTGCTGGCCTGGTTGCAGCAGCGCTCGACCCCACTCCCAGGCGATCTCATCGGCACTGAGCGCATCGAGCACCTGCTCGGGGAGGATGCCGGCGTAGGCGGCGCGCCACGCAGCCACCTGCACACGCGCGACATCATCGACATCGGACGTCCGGGCGAGACGCACGGAATCGGGGGCTGACTGCGACATGCCTCCTGCCTACCATCGAGGCTGCCACCTGGAGTGGGTAGGGTCCGATGCGGGAGGTCACGTGTCCGAGTCAGAGGCCATCGAGTTCCGCAGTGACGTCACCGTGGAACTCGTCAAGGCGTCCGCGCGCGACTCCGACGTCATCTGGGCGGCCCGAGTCTCCACGAAAGGCGAGCAGTCGCTCGACGATGTCGACGGAGACGCCGCAGCAGCTCGCGGGCTCATCAACTACCTCATGCGCGACCGCCACGGCACGCCGTTCGAGCACACGTCCCTGACCTACTTCGTATCCGCCCCGATCTTCGTCTTCCGCGAGTTCATGCGCCACCGCATCGCGTCCTACAACGAGGAGAGCGGTCGCTACCGCGAGCTGCGACCTGTCTTCTACGTGCCCGGCCCCGACCGCCGCCTCGTGCAGCAGGGCAAGCCCGGCGCCTACGAGTTCGTCGAGGGCACGCCCGAGCAGCACGCGGTGACCGTGGAGCAGACGCAGGCCGCCTGCCGGGCCGCGTATGCCGCCTACCAGGAGATGCTTGCGGCCGGGGTCGCTCGCGAGGTGGCCCGCATCGTGCTCCCCGTGGGTACCTACTCCTCCATGTACGTCACCATGAACGCGCGGGCACTGATGAACTTCCTCTCGCTGCGCACCAAGCACCCCGACAGCCACTTCCCGTCGTTTCCCCAGCGCGAGATCGAGATGGTCGCGGACCTCATGGAGGCGGAGTGGGCAGCGCTCATGCCCATCACGCACGAGGCGTTCGTCGCCAACGGCCGCGTGACGCCGTAGCGGTAGCCTGTCGCCATGCCCGTGCCTGCCACCGGACCCATCGGGGTCATGCTCACGGCGATGGCCACACCTTTCGGCGATGACGGATCGCTGGATGTCCCCGGAGTGCAGCGCCTCGCGGTGCATCTGGTTGATGCGCTCGGCAACGACGGCCTGGTGGTCAACGGCACCACCGGTGAATCACCGACCACGACCGACGAGGAGAAGGCGACCATCGTCCGCGCGGTCAAGGAGGCGGTGGGCGACCGGGCGCGGGTGATCGCGGGAGTGGGCACCTACGACACCGCCCACTCCGTGCACCTCGCACGTGAGGCGGCGGCCGCTGGTGCCGACGGACTGCTGGTCGTGTCGCCCTACTACAGCCGTCCTCCGCAGGAGGGCTTGATCCATCACTTCCGCACCGTGGCCGATGCCACCGAACTGCCCGTGATCACCTACGACATCCCGAAGCGCACCGGTGTGGCGATCGAGGTCGAGACGCTCGTGCGTCTGGCGGAGCATCCCCGCATCGTGGCCAACAAGGACGCCAAGGGCGATCTCGAGGCTGCCCAGTGGGCCATGGCTCGCTGCGACCTGGGGTGGTACTCCGGCGACGACATCCTCAATCTGCCGCTGCTCGCGGTGGGTGCCAACGGCTTCATCTCCGTGGTCGGCCACCTCGTGGCGGATCGCATCCGGGCGATGGCGCAGTCCTTCCACTCCGGAGACGTGTGCGCAGCAATCGCCCTCAACCGCGACCTGCTTCCCGTCTACACCGGCATCTTCCGCACCCAGGGCGTGATCCTCACCAAGGCTGCGCTGCGACTGCAGGGCCTGCCAGCCGGACCCGTGCGCTCTCCGCTCGTGGATGCGACCGCCGACCAGGTGGGGCAGTTGGAGCGCGATCTGCGCGAGGGCGGCGTGGACCTGTCGTGAGCCACGCGCATCCCGAACTGCCGAGTCCGCCCCCTCTACCCGAGGGAGCGCTGCGCATCGTAGCCCTGGGTGGCCTGGGCGAGATCGGGCGCAACATGACCGTCTTCGAGTACGACGGACGCCTGCTCATCGTCGACTGCGGGGTGCTCTTCCCCGAGGACTCCCAGCCCGGTGTCGACCTCATCCTCCCCGACTTCTCCTCCATCGAGGATCGGCTCGACGACGTCGACGCCGTGATCCTCACCCACGGTCACGAGGATCACATCGGGGCGCTGCCCTTCCTCCTGCGCCAGCGATCCGATATCCCGCTCTACGGCTCGCGCCTGACCCTTGCCTTCGTGGAGGCCAAGCTGCGCGAGGCGCGCATCAAGCCCGTAGTCCACGTGGTGACGGAGGGGGAGCGCCTCACCATCGGCCCCTTCGACCTGGAGTTCCTCGCCGTCAACCACTCCATCCCCGATGCTCTCGCCGTCGCCATTCGCACCCCGGCGGGCCTCGTGCTCCACACCGGCGACTTCAAGATGGACCAGTTGCCTCTCGACGGACGGCTGACTGATCTCAACGGCTTCGCTCGGCTGGGCGATGAGGGTGTCGACCTGTTCCTGGTCGACTCCACCAACGCCGAAGTCCCAGGCTTCATCCCGAGCGAGCGCGATATCGCCCCGGTGCTCGACAAGGTCTTCGACCGGGCCCGAGGCCGCGTGATCGTGGCGAGCTTCGCCTCCCACGTGCACCGGATCCAGCAGATCATCGATGCGGCCGCCGAGCATGGACGCCGTGTCGCCTTCGTGGGGCGCTCGATGGTGCGCAATATGGGTGTCGCCCGCGACCTGGGCTACCTCAGCGTGCCCGGCGGCGTTCTCGTATCCGTTGACGAACTGGCGGACCTCCCCGACGACGAAGTGGTGCTCGTGTGCACGGGTTCGCAGGGCGAACCCATGGCGGTGCTCTCACGCATTGCCAACAACGACCACCAGATCAAGGCCGGACCCGATGACACCATCGTGCTGGCATCCTCGCTCATCCCGGGCAATGAGAACGCCGTCAACCGCGTGATCAATGGGCTCACCCGCAGCGGTGCCGCGGTGGTGCACAAGGGCAACGCCCTCGTGCACGTGTCCGGGCACTGCTCGGCGGGGGAACTTCTCTACACCTACAACATCGTCAAGCCGCGCAATGTCATGCCCGTGCATGGCGAGTGGCGTCACCTTCGCGCCAACGCGGCGCTGGCCGAGAAGACCGGAGTGCCGCGCGAGCGGATCGTGCTCGCCGAGGACGGCGTCGTGGTGGACCTGAAGGATGGCGTCGCCACGATCGTCGGCGCTGTGCCTGTCGGCTACGTCTTCGTCGACGGCGCGAGCGTCGGTGACATCACCGAGGCAGCACTCACCGACCGCCGAGTGCTGGGCAACGAGGGCTTCATCTCGATATTCGCGGCCGTCGACATCACCGGGGGCAAGGTGGTGGCCGGACCGGAGATCGAGGCCCGCGGCTTCCACGAGGACCCGGAAGTCCTCAAACCGGTCCGCGATGAGGTGCGCACCGAGCTCGAGCGCGCGCTCGCCGACGGCGTCGTCGACGCCCACCAGCTCCAGCAGCGGGTCCGGCGCGTGGTCGGCCGGTGGGTGTCCCAGACCCACCGGAGGCGCCCGATGATCATCCCCGTCGTCGTAGAGGCCTAGACCCTCTCGCGGCCACGACACGCGTGACGCCTGTGACGCCAGGGATTCCTGCTACTCACGGGTACTCTCGGGACATGGCGAGTCGATCTAGCGCGCCCCCGCGCAGCCGCACCTCCGGCAGCTCCTCTGCGAAGCGGCCGGCGTCGAGCAGATCCTCGTCCAAGGCCCCCTCCCGGTCCTCCTCGAAGGCTCCGGCCAAGGCACCGTCCCGGTCATCGGCGCCCCGCTCCAGTTCGGCCAGGACGTCCACCCGACCTCCGGCTCGCCGACCTGCTCGCGGCGGCCCCGGCCCCCTCGCGCGCGCCGTGGCCGGCTGTGGACGTGCGCTCCGGTCGCTGTGGCTCGGTGTCGCCCATGCGATCGGGGGAGCGGCGCGGCGTGTGGGACACGGGGCGCGTGATCTCGACGACGTCCACCGCCGCGATGGGCTCGGACTCCTCTTCATCGCCCTCGCCGTCATCGTTGCGGCGGCCGTGTGGTTCGGCGTCGACGGCTGGTTCACCGCTGGCCTCGGCACCGTGTCGGCGTACCTGCTGGGTGCCTTCGACATTGCCGTGCCGATTCTCCTGCTCGCCATCGGTTGGCGGACGCTGCGGCACCCGGAGGACCACGTCACCAACGGCCGCCTCCTCGTCGGCGGGCTGGCACTCCTGCTGGCGGCCGCTGGCCTGTGGCACCTCGTGCAGGGCCTGCCGACTCCCAGCGACGGATTCGATGCACTCGCTTCCGGGACAGGCATCACCGGTTGGGTGACCACGGCTCCCATCGCGGCGGCCCTCGGTCCGGTGGTCACGGGCGTGCTCCTCGGCATTTTGGCGCTCTTCGGCATCCTCGTGCTCACGGCGACACCCCTCATGGCGGTGCCGCAGGCTCTCGGCAGGGCCTTCTCGCAGGTGCTGCGCCCCGGCTCGGGTAGCCGCGGTGTCGACGTCGAACTCGATTCGTACGCCGCCGACGAGGTCGACGGATTCATCCTCGACGACGCCGCCGGCGACATGGAGATCGACGACTTCGCCATCGATCCGCAGGCGGAGGCGGAGTTCCTCGCATCGGCGGCCGAGCCGGCCGGTCCGGCACTCGGCGTGGCC